>NZ_JANLNX010000070.1:0-209153 GCF_025466015.1 Pseudomonas sp. 5P_5.1_Bac1
AACCCCCCCCCCCCCCCCCCCCCCCCGGGAAAACCGGGCCCCCCGCCGGGGGGGGGGGCCCGGGGTCAGGTCACGGCAGGGCGTAGGAGATGACGTAGTCGCCGCGGTCGGTCGACTGACGCGCACCACCGGCGGTGATCACCACGTATTGCTTGCCGGTCTTCGGCGAGACATAGGTCATCGGGCCGCCCTGGCTGCCCACTGGCAGACGGGATTTCCAGATTTCCTTGCCGTTGCCGCTGTCGAAGGCGCGCAGGTAGAAGTCCTGGGTGCCGGCGATGAATACCAGGCCGCCCTGGGTCGACAGGGTGCCGCCGAGGGTCGGCAGGCCGATCGGCAGCGGCAGGTGCATGCGGATGCCCAGCGGACCGGTGTCTTCGACGGTGCCGACCGGCACTTGCCAGGCGACTTGGCGGGTCTTCATGTCGATGGCGGTCAGGGTGCCGTATGGCGGGGCCTGGCACGGAATGCCGGCGACCGACAGGAAGCGGTTCTTGTTCACCGCATACGGCGTGCCTTTGAGCGGCACCGCGCCCATGCCGGTGTTCAGCGCTTCACCACCACCAGCAGCTTTGCCTTGGTTGGCCGACGGGATCATCTGGATCCACAGGCCCAGACGCATGTCGTTGACGAAGATGAAACCGTGCACCGGATCGGTGGACAGGCTGCCCCAGTTCATCCCGCCGAGGGAGCCGGGGAAACTCAGCGACAGGTCGGTGCCTGGCGCGGTGTAGAGGCCGTCGTAGCGCATCTTTTTGAAGTCGATGCGGCACAGCAGTTGGTCATACGGGGTGGCGCCCCACATGTCCGACTCGGTCAGAGTCTGCGCGCCAATCTGCGGCATGCCGGTAGAGCGTGGCTGGGTGGCCGAGTACTGCTCGTTGGGGATGTCAGCGGCTTTCACCGGGACTTCCTCGACCTTGGTCAGCGGCTGGCCGGTGGCGCGGTCGAGGACGAAGATCTGCCCGGCCTTGGTGCCGATCACTAGCGCCGGCACGGTGTTGCCGTCGTCCTTGGTGAAATCGATCAGGCTCGGCTGCATCGGCAGGTCGAAGTCCCAGAGGTCGTTGTGCACGGTCTGGTAGACCCACTTTTCGGCGCCGGTGCTGGCGTCGATCGCGAGGATCGAAGCGCCGTATTTGTGGTTCAGCGCAGTGCGCTCGGCACCGTAGATGTCGGTGGACGAACTGCCCATCGGCAGGAACACGGTGTTCATCGCCGCGTCGTAGGACATCGGCGCCCAACTGTTCGGCGTGCTGCGCACGTAGGTGCTGTCGCCGTTTGGCGCCTGCTTGTCTTCCGGGTTGCCCGGGTCGAACGCCCAGCGCATGGCGCCGGTGATCACATCGAAGCCGCGGATCACGCCGCCGGGCATGTCGGTCTGGACGTTGTCCGCAACGCGACCGCCGACCACCACGGTGGTGCCGGCCATCAGCGGCGCGGAGGACAGTTGATAGTAGGAATCGGGCACGTTGCCCAAGCCGGCCTTGAGGTCAACCTGGCCGTTGTTGCCGAAGCCCTGGCAGAACTCGCCGGTGTCGGCATCGACCGCGATCAGGCGGGCGTCGATGGTATTGGTCAGTAGGCGACGCTGGCAGTTGGCGCCGGCCGCAACCGTGGCCGCGATGATCGGCGAGCTGTTGGGCTGGGTCGGCTGCGCGACGGCCTGGGTGGCGTCGAAGTAGGCCATGCCACGGCAACGCTGCCAGACCTTGGACTGGGCGTTGATCTGGTTTTTCCAGAGCTCCTTGCCGGTGTCGGCGTCCAGCGCGATCAGGTTGTTGTGCGGGGTGCAGATGAACACCTTGTCGCCGATCTGCAGCGGGGTGAGCTGGTCTTCGGCACCGTTGCCGTCGCTGATGGCGACGTCGCCGGTCTGGTAGGTCCAGGCCACTTTCAGCTTGTTGACGGTGTCACGGTTGATCTGGTCCAGCGCGGCGAAGCGGCTGCCGCCCTCGGTGTTGCCGTAATGGGCCCAGTCTTTCTGTGCCTTGGCCGGGTCCACCGGCGTCAGGCCGGGACCGTTGCCGTTGGCGGCGACGCTTGGGTGCGCGACGAACATATTGCCCACCGCCCACACCAGCGCGATCGCCAGCACGCCCGCGACGCCGTAGGCACCGCGCCCGGCAGTGCCGCCGGAAGCGCGCACCAGGGTCGGGTAGACCAGCGCGACGACGAAGCCGATGGCGCTGAACATGAACAGGCGGGAGAACATTGGCCAGAAGCTGCGGTCGGTGTCCACCAGCGCCCAGACGGCGGTGCCCACCAGGAATGCCGCGAACAGCCAGGCACCGGCCGGCTTGCGCAGGGCAATCAACACCCCCGCGCCGGCCATCGCCAGGCCACCGATGAGAAAGTACCAACTGCCGCCCAGCGCGGTCAGGCGAACCCCGCCCGCGGCCAGTGCAAGGCCGAGCAAGGCGACGACCACGCCCAGCCCGATGAGGATGAATTTGCTGAGGCCAGAGGCCTGAGAAGGTTGATTCATGCGGAACATCTCGCTGTGTGAATGCGGGCGATTATACGCTTAGCTAGCTAATTAACCAGATGGTTCATCGACCTTATAGCCGATAGTCGAATGCCAGGACGGCCTGACGGCTCAAGGAAAGGTTAGTCCGGTTGTTGCGGAATACGCGGCGAATCGTCGAGAACCCTGGCACCCCCGCCGGTGGACGACACGCAATGAGCACCATTTTTTTGAGTTGCATGCGATCTATCAGCGTGAGAGCATAAATTTCGCGTTTTCTGCAATACCGGCCAATGGCCAGGACGACCTTGCCGAGGTCGATAGGATTTTGTTTGAGTCGAGGGCATGACTGAATGGGCATTTCTCAAGAGCTCCTGGAAGAACACACGCAACCCGTTCTGAAAAACCGATACTCCGTACTTATTCCGCTGTGCGCGGCCGGGATCATCATTCCCATCGTCTTTACCGGGCCTGCAATCGCCACGCCGATGATTGCCCGGGACCTGGGCGGTTCATTGCTGGAGTTGGGCGGGGTGGTCAACGCCTACAACGTCGCCTTCGGCAGTTGCGTGATGGCGGGAGGGGCGCTGGCAGACAGATTTGGTCGTAAGCGATGCTTTATTTCAGGGCTGCTTTTGTTTTTTCTCACGTCGCTGCTGATCGGACTCGCGCCCTCTATCACGTTCCTCAACGTGTTCCGCGGGATCGAAGGCATTGCCGGGGCGCTGACGCTGACATCCGCCTCGGCCCTGATCGCCCAGGAATTCGACGATCACTTGCGCTTGAAGGCCTTCAGTTTCCTCGGCACCTCATTCGGTATCGGCCTGGCCTTCGGCCCCATGCTGGTCGGCGTGCTGATTGCTCACCTGGGCTGGCGCGCGCTGTTTTTCGGTATTGCCCTGGCCTCGCTGCTGGTGTTCGTCTTCAGTTTCCAGAAGGTCAATGAGTCGCGTGATCCCAACGCCAAGCGTATCGACTGGTGGGGTATCGCCCTGTTTACCCTGGCCCTCGGCGCGCTGATCCTGGGGATTGTCTCGGGGCCGGAAAAGGGCTGGGGTCACGCCTCTGTCGTGGCGCTGCTGGCGGGCAGTGGCGTGCTGTTGCTGCTGTTCATCCTCGTCGAACTGAAATCGCGCGAGGCCATGCTCGACCTGAGCCTGTTCCGTTTTCCGCGTTTTGTCGGTGTGCAACTGCTGCCGATCTCCACCGGCTTCTGCTTCGTCGCTCTGCTGGTCTTTCTGCCGATCTGGTTCATTGGCATTCAGGGCTACGACGAGACGGAAGTCGGCCTGGCCATCCTGCCGCTGACCGCGCC
Organism: Pseudomonas sp. 5P_5.1_Bac1; assembly: GCF_025466015.1. Lineage (NCBI taxonomy): Bacteria > Pseudomonadati > Pseudomonadota > Gammaproteobacteria > Pseudomonadales > Pseudomonadaceae > Pseudomonas > Pseudomonas sp. 5P_5.1_Bac1. The sequence goes on from NZ_JANLNX010000070.1 coordinate 3,783, forward strand.
AATGCTGATCGTGCCGTTCCTGGCCGGCTCGCTGTCGCGTCACATCGCTCCTGGATACCTGTGCGGTGCCGGCCTGTTGCTGGCGGCCCTGGGGCATTGCTGGCTGGCGCTGACCCTGACGCCGGGCGCAAGTATCTGGAGCATTGTTCTGCCGATGCTGCTCATCGGCATTGGCAGCGGGCTGCCGTGGGGGCTGATGGACGGCCTGTCCATGAGCGTGGTGCCGAAGGAAAGGGCCGGGATGGCCGCCGGTATCTTCACCACCATGCGCGTGGCGGGCGAGGCCGTGGCCATCGCCATCATTGGCGCGTTGCTGGTGGGATACACGGCCTCGGGCTTGCGCCAGTTGGCTTCTGAAAGCCCGCTGCTGGGGGCTTCGCAGACCGGCGACTGGGCGGGCCGGATCGCCAGTGGTCAACTGAATTCGGTGCTGGAGCAGGCGGCCAGTCCTGATAAGGGTGTGCTGGGGCAACTGCTGGCCACGGTCTATCAACAATCGTTCAGTGCGGTGCTGGTGTTGATTGCCGTGCTGACGGCGGTGTGTGCGGTGCTGTGCGTGCTGACGGTGAAAGTCGATAGCACGGGCGGCGCGCCGGTAAAGAACTGAACACTGGGTATACCAATCGTTGAGGTGGATAAATGGATTTACAACTATCGGGTAAACGCGCGTTGGTGACGGGTAGTAACAGCGGCATCGGCAAGGCGATTGCCCTGGCGCTGGCCGCCGAAGGTGTCGAAGTGGTCGTTCATGGCCGGCGACGGCCGGAAAGCGAGGAGGTGGTGCACGCTATCCGCCTGGCGGGAGGCCGGGCGGAATTGGCCTGTGGTGACCTGACCAACGACGACCAGGCGCAGCAAGTGGTCGATGCCGCACTGGCGGCGTTCGGCGGCATCGATATCCTGGTGGCCAATGCCGGCGCGTTCCCGCCCACGCCGGTACTGGAAAGCGAGGCAGCGGACTGGCTGAACCTCTACAACCAGAACGTCGGCTCGGCGGTGCGTCTGGTCCGGTTGCTGGCTCCGGGCATGATCGACCGCGGCTGGGGCCGGATCATTACCCTCGGCAGTATTGCGGCGACCCGCCCGTTCGCCAGTTTTGGCGCGTATGCGGCGACCAAGGCCGCCTGTGTCAGCCTGGCGGTGACCTTGGCCAAGGAGTTCGGTGGCACTGGCGTGACCTCCAATTGCATCAGTCCGGGGGATGTCCTGACCCCGGCCGCCGAGAACCACTGGCACTCGGTGGCGCAGAAGAATGCCTGGGAAGGCGACTGGGATGCGATTGAGCGCAAGATCGCCTCGGAGATTTCACCCACCCTGGTCGGTCGCCTGGGACGACCCCACGAGGTGGCCGACCTGGTGACCTTCGTCTCAAGCCCGAAAGCGGCGTATATCAATGGAGCGAACCTGCGCATCGACGGTGGATTCCTGTCCAGCACCGCGTAAGCGGTGGTGACGCGTGCCGTTCCTTTTTCCGCGAGTCAGTCCAGGAGCACACCATGAGTCAAGCGCGTGAATCCCAGCACCAAGCGCTGTTCAAGCCCATTGCGTTCGGGCCGCACACCTTGAGAAATCGAATAGTCATGTCACCTATGACCCGCCAGCGTTCACCGGGCGGGGTGCCCGGGGAGCAATCCGTCGCCTATTACCAGCGCCGGGCCGAAGGCGGGGTGGGCCTGATCGTCACCGAAGGCACCTGCATCGGCCACCCGGCCGCCAGTGGCTACAATAATGTGCCGGACCTCTTTGGGCCCCAGGCCCTGGAGGGTTGGAAGCGGGTGGTGGAGGCGGTGCATCAGGCCGGTGCGCGCATCGTCCCGCAGTTGTGGCACGTCGGTCCGATCCGCCGCCTCGGCCAGGCGCCGGACCCGTTAGTGCCCGGTTATGGTCCCTCGGAAATCAGCGAGGGCGGGGAGGTACAAGTGAAGGCGATGAGCCTCGATGACATCGAGCAGGTGATCGAGGCCTACGCACAGGCCGCGAGGGATGCCCGGGCCATAGGCTTTGACGGTGTGGAAATCCATGGCGCCCATGAGTACCTGATCGACAGCTTTATCTGGAGCCAGACCAACCAGCGCGATGATGACTACGGTGGCTCTCTGGCAAACCGCACCCGCCTTGCCGCACGAATCGTCCAGGCGGTGCGCGAAGCGACCAGCCCGGATTATCCGATCATGTTCCGTTTTTCGCAGTGGAAGATCAGTGACTACGGGGCGCGGATCGTCGATAACGCCGCCGAGCTGAAGGTCTTTCTCGACATCCTGGTGGAGGCCGGCGTCGATGTTTTCGACGTCAGTACCCGACGCTTCTGGGAGCCGGCCTTCGAGGGCAGCAGCGATAGCCTGGCCGCCTGGACCCGACGCCTCAGCGGCAAGCCGGTGATGATGGTCGGTAGCGTGGGCCTGGACAAGGCTTATTCCATCGCGCAACTGCGCGGCAATGAAAACCCCGACGCCGGGCAGGCGGACCTGGCGCCGGTAGTAGGGCAGTTGCAGTCCGGTGCGGTGGACCTGGTGGCCCTGGGACGGATGCTGCTGGCGGATCCTCAATGGCCGACCAAGGTGTTCGAAAACCGCCTGGCGGAGATCAACCGTTTCGATCGCGAAGCGATGCAGACGGAGATCTGATCGGCGGTAATTGAAAAGCCCATCCGACCACGGTCGGATGGGCTTTTTAGTGGCTGCGGAAAAGGTTTCAGAGGGCCAGTTCAAGGATTGCCGGTTCGGGCTTTTCGATCTTCAGTTTCTCGGCAATCAGAAAGGCCAGCTCCAGGGCCTGGGTGGCGTTCAGACGTGGGTCGCAATGAGTGTGGTAGCGATTGCTCAAGTCCGCGTCGCAGATGCGCTGTCCACCCCCGGTGCATTCGGTGACATCGGCACCGGTCATCTCCAGATGTACGCCGCCGGCATGGGTGCCTTCGGCCTGGTGGACATCGAAAAAACGCTCGACTTCGGTGATCACCGAAGCGAACCGCCGCGTTTTGTAGCCGGTGCTGGACTTGATGGTATTGGCATGCATCGGATCGACCGACCAGATCACCTCGCGCCCTTCGTTCTTCACTGCGCGCACCAACTGCGGCAGGCGTTCGGCGAGCACGTCGGCGCCCATGCGTACGATCAAGGTCAAGCGCCCAGGCTCGTTGTCCGGGTTGAGCGCATCGATCAGGCGCAACAGGTCGTCTTCCCGCAGGGTCGGCCCGCATTTGAGGCCGATGGGGTTTTTCACTCCCTTGAGGAACTCGACGTGGGCATCCTCGACACCCCGCGTGCGTTCGCCGATCCACAGCATGTGCGCCGAGCAGTCGTACCATTCGTCGCTGGCATAGTCGAGGCGGGTGAAGGCTTCTTCATAGTTGAGCAGCAGCGCATCGTGGCTGGTGAACAGCTCGGTTTCACGCAGCGCCTGGACAGACTCTGGCGAGACACCGCAAGCATTCATGAACTTGAGGGCTTCCTCGATCCGGCGGCCAATCACTCGGTAGCGCTGGCCCTCGGGGGCGCCGGCAATGAAACGGGTGTTCCATTGCTGGACATGACGCATGTCGGAAAAGCCGCTGCGGCCGAGGGCGCGCAACAGGTTCATGGTGGCGCTGGACTGGTTGTACGCCTGCAGGATTCGTTCGGGATCGGGCCGGCGAGCCTGCGCGTTGAACTCGATGGAGTTGATGATATCGCCGCGATAACTGGGCAGCGTCACCCCGTCAATGGTTTCGTCGGGGCTGCTGCGCGGCTTGGCGAACTGCCCGGCAATCCGCCCGACCTTGACCACCGGCACCCCGGTGCTGAACGCGAGCACGGTCGACATCTGCAGGAAAACCCTGAACAGGTCGCGGACGCCGCCCGGATGGAACTCGGCAAAGGATTCCGCGCAGTCGCCACCTTGCAGGAGGAATGCCTTGCCACGGGCGACCTGGGCCAGGCGAGCCTTCAGTGAACGGATCTCGGAGGCCAGCACCAGCGGCACGCTGCCGCGCAGTTGCGCCTCGACCGCGGCGAGACGCTCGGGGTCGGGATACTCGGGCAATTGCAGTACGTTCTTTTCACGCCAGGACGAGGGTGACCATTCATTGGGCATCGGTACTTCTCCGCTTGTTCCATAAGGGGATCGGGTGAATCAGGACGCTGCGTGCGTCAGGCGTGCGCGCTGACATCCCGTCGAGCAGGCGCGGGGCTGGCGGTGCGGGTTTCACCGGGCAGTTGGTTGATGACCTGGAAGGCGAGGCCAGTCCAGTACTCAGGTTGCTGCGTATCGATCAGTGGCGCCTGGGCCTGGGTGAGCGCGGCGATGCCCGGATCAAGCAGGAACTCCTCCAGGTCGATGATCGAACTGAAAGCGCTGATTGCCACGCCGTCGATGTCCTTGGCCACTTCGTGATAAAGCGGCTGGTCCGCGTCGACCGGACCGATGTTGTGCAATTGCACATAGCGCCTGACCAGGCGCTGGGTCGCCGGTTGCTCGAGCAAGCGGGGTGCGTATTCCTGTAGCCAGCGGCGCTGGAACTGGTCGCGGCTGAGTGCCCGGTTACGGCGTATCAGGCTGATCAACAGGATCGATTCGCGAGATGTCGCGCTGGGTATGAGGATGTGCTGACGGCACAGGATCGGGCACAGCTCGCGGAAGATCACCTGGTCTTCGGGGAGGATCGCCCGGGAGATTTCCTCGTGGCCGAAGGTGACTTGCAAGGCGTCGGTGTTGGCGAAGCCGAGGTACGCGATACCGTCCCAATCCGGGCGCGCGTAGGGCGGCACACGGCCGATCACGCTGTCGAACAGTCGGCCGTCGTTGTCGAGGGGCGGCAGGTAGGGCAGTGGCGAGAGGTGCGAAGGGCCTGCGCTGAGGCGGTGTATCTGGTCATAGCGCAGCAAGGGATGGCGGCCGTCCGCTTGGGTGGGCAGGGCGTGGGTGAAGCGTGGGCCGTGGGTCTTGCGCCAGTACTCGGTCCACTTTTCGAAGTTGAGGTTGGGCTGTGCCTCGAAGGCATTCACGGTATTGGCCGGGTCACCGAGCACCTCGCCATACAGGTCGAGCATTTGCAGCGGACCTTTGCGTCGCTGATTCAAAGGCGTGTTGTCGGCCCGTGACAACAGCGTGCACAGCACGGTCAGCGGTTCGGTGCCCACGGCGGAATCGAGTGTCGATGCCGGGTTTTCCTTAGTGATGTCGAGCATTGCATCTCCTGAATAAATCATCGCCCTTCCATGGACCGCGACGTCCAGGTACGCCTGGGCTTGTGTTCAACATGACTTCATGTCGAAAAAGAAAGTAGTTCACGAATAGATCGCTTGCAATATAGTTTTTCGGAGTTTTATGTCGAAGCGCTCCACCGCGCCTAAGCGTGGCGTTTTCGGGCTGTATCTCTTGTATCTATGGGTATTGATGGCCATGTGCTGGCGGCTTTTATCGTCTGGATGCACGCTGTGGCAGGGAAAAGTTACAGACTGATAAACGTTATAAACATAGTTTTTTACACTATAAAACTTCAAGAAAGGCGTACTTGCGTACTACGCGTCAGGGAGCTAACTTCCTTTGCCAGGACCTGCTTTAACGCGACAACTTGCCATCGGAGGCGACGATTCATGCACCAGCCGTCCAGCTTGATCTATTCCACTCCCCCGGATCTTCAACTCACTACGGCCCGAACGGTGCCCCTGGCGATTGTCGGTGCCGGCCTCGTGGGCTTGACCCTGGCGCTCGACCTGGCCCGGCGCGGCGTAGCGAGCGTTGTTCTGGAGGCCCGGCAGACGCTGACGGAAGGATCCAGGGCCATTGTGTTTGCTCAGCGCAGTCTGGAAATCCTCGGGCGCCTGGGGTTGCCGGAGAACTTGCGGGAAAAAGGCGTCGACTGGCAGCTTGGCCGGGTCTTCCACAAAGACCAGGAGATGTTCAGTTTCGACTTTCAGTTGGAGCCCGGCTTTGGTTATCCGGCGTTCCTCAATATCCAGCAAACCTATATCGAGGAATGGCTGGTCCAGGCGTGCCTGGCCACTGGCCTGGTGGAGTTGCAGTGCCTGAGCAAAGTGGTGGGCGTCGAGCAGCGGGCAGAGGGGGCGACCGTGAGTGTCGCGTGCCCCGACGGTGCCTATCGATTGCATTGTGACTGGCTTGTCGCTTGCGACGGCGCGCGGTCGGCGGTCCGCAGTGCGCTGGACCTGCCTTTTATCGGCAAGGTATTCGACGATCACTTCCTGATTGTCGATGTGGAAATGAAGCCCGACTTTCCCGCCGAGCGACGTTTCTGGTTCGACCCCCCCTTTCATCCCAACCATTCGGTGCTGCTGCACAAACAGCCGGATGACCTGTGGCGGGTTGATTTCCAACTGGGCGCCGACGCCGATCCGGCCGTGGAGCGCGAACCAGAGCGGGTCGCCAGGAGGCTGCGAGCGATGTTCGGCGAGCAGACGCCGCTACGCATCGACTGGATCAGTGTCTACACCTTCCGCTGCCGGCGATTGGAGAGCTTTGTGCATTCGCGGGTGGTCTTCGCCGGTGACAGTGCGCACCAGGTCAGCCCGTTTGGCGGGCGTGGCGGCAATGGCGGCATCCAGGATGCGGACAACCTCGGCTGGCGCCTGGCCGGAATCATCCTCCACGGTGCGTCACCGGCGCTGATTCACTCCTATGACGAAGAGCGGGTGTTCGCCGCTGACGAAAACATCCTCAACTCGACCCGCAGCGCGGACTTCATCACTCCGCCCAGTAGCGCCGTGCATGTATTGCGCGAAGCGTCCCTGGCGCTGGCCAGCAACACCTCCTGGGCTCGCACGCTGATCAATTCCGGGCGGCTGTCGAAGCCGGCGCGGTTGCTTGGCGTCGGTCAGTTCGAGCAGTTCGGCGAGCACGACGCCACCCGCATCGCGCCCGGGACGGCGAGCCCGGATGCACCCGTAACCGTTCACGGCAAGCCCGACTGGCTGCTCAACCATCTGGGCCGGCGGGGCTTTACCGTATTGCTGTACGAGCCTGGCCCGACGCCGGTAGCGGAGGCGATCGCCGCGGCCTATCCGGTCGATGTGCTGGTGCTGACTTCACGCAGGCCCGACCCGGGGCTCGATCAGGTGTGGGATCACACGGGCCTGGTCGCGTCGCGCTACGGCCTGCAACCGGGGGCGGTGGCGGTGATCCGCCCGGACCAGCATGTGTTGACCACCCTGAGCTTTCTCGATGTGGCCGCCATCGAGCGCGCCATTGCTATCGCTTCGGCCACTGAAGTGCCTGCCCACGCACAGGAGCATGTGTCATGAGCACGTTATCCAGCCCTTTGGCCACCAGCCTTGCCAGCGAGTGCCGCCTGAGCAACCCGGATGGCTACTTCCAGCTACTGACCGACGCCTGCCAGGACCTCGACGCATCGGCCGGGCATTTGCTGCATGCCCAGTTGGTGTTGCTGCTGATGAACCATATCGGCGATGAGGCCGTACTACGAGAGGCGATTGTGATCGCTCGCCAGGGATTGAAGCTGCTCAGCACCACTGCCCCCTATCCACAGCAAGCGCACTCTGAAGGGACTCGAACATGACTCTGGATTCGGCGTACGTGCTTGACTCTCGTTATCGGCGGGGTATCGAAGAGCCCGCCGGCAAGATCTTCCTCAGTGGCCAGCAGGCGCTGGTACGCCTGCTATTGGCCCAGGCTGCCGCGGACCGCGCGGCGGGCATCAATTCGGCGGGTTTTGTCAGCGGCTATCGGGGCTCGCCGCTGGGTGGCCTCGACCAGGAGCTGTGGCGGGCCAGGCCGTTGCTGGAAAAGGCCAACATCCGCTTTCAGCCGGGCATCAACGAAGACCTGGCGGCGACCGCGCTGATCGGCAGTCAGCGGGTGGAAAGCGACCCGACCCGATTGCACGACGGCGTCTTTGGCATGTGGTACGGCAAAGGCCCGGGAGTCGACCGTTCCGGCGATGCCCTGAAACACGGTAACGCCTACGGTTCGTCGCCCCATGGCGGCGTATTGGTGGTCACCGGAGATGACCATGGTTGCGTTTCGTCGTCGATGTCCCATCAGTCGGACCAAGCCTTGATTGCCTGGGGGCTGCCGGTGATCCACCCGGTCGGGCTCGACGATTATGAGTATTGCGGGTTGTGGGGCTGGGCCCTGTCGCGGAGTTCCGGGCTGTGGGTCGGGTTCAAGGCGATCACCGAAACGGTCGAGGCATCGCGTTCAGTCGAAACCGTCGAAGCGCCACGCTTTACCGCGCCGACTATCGATCCCGGACCTGACGGTCTGCACTGGCGCTGGCCAGACTTGCCAGGCATGCAGATTGAACGGCGGTTTTCCTACAAGATCGAGGCGGCGCGGAGTTTCATCCGCGCCAATCCCCTTGATCGGGTGGACGTGGCACCGGCCTTTCCCCGGCTGCTGATCGCGGCCGTCGGCAAGGCGTATGGCGATGTGCGCGAGGCTCTGGAGCGTGGCGGCGTGACACTGGACGCGCTGGAAAAGGCTGGGATCGCCCTGCTCGGCGTGCGGGTCGTGTACCCGCTGTCACCGGTGTTGGAATCCTGGGCCCGGCGCTGTGAGCGGGTGCTGGTCGTCGAAGAGAAGGCCGGCGTAGTGGAAGACCAGCTAAAGCGCGCGCTGTTCAACGCCAAACCGGAGCACCGGCCGCTGATCATCGGCAAGTTGGATGAACGCGGGCAACCGTTGTTGTCGGTCACCGAAGAGCTGCGGCCGTCACGGATCATGCGGGTTCTGGCGACACGTCTGGCGCCGTTTGGCCTGGCCATCGATGCGCCGCGCTACTGGATCGAAGGCCCGGTGTCGCGCGAACTTCACTGGCTCAAACGCACGCCCTACCTGTGCTCGGGGTGCCCGCACAACACCTCGACCCAGTTGCCGGAAGGCAGCGAGGCCCGGCTGGGTATCGGCTGCCATGCGCTGGCGGCGCGGATGCCCGACCGCGCGACCAGCGGCAGCGTGCAAATGGGGGGCGAGGGTGCCGACTGGCTGGGGCAGATGGCTTTCGTGGCGACCCCGCATATTTTCCAGAACATCGGTGACGGGACGTTTTTCCACTCGGGCTACCTGGCGATTCGGCAAGCCATCGCCGCCAACGCCAATATCACTTACAAGGTCCTGTACAACGACGCGGTTGCAATGACGGGCGGCCAGCCGGTTGACGGCAAACTGAGCGTGCGCCAGGTGGTCGAGTTGGTGCAGAGCGAAGGCGTGCGCGAAGTCGTGGTGGTGGCGGATGACCCGAGCCGCTACCCATCAGGCGAAGGCTTGCCGGAGGGCGTGAAGGTTTACCACCGTGACAGCCTGGACAGTGTCCAGCGGCGTTTGCGGGAATTGCGCGGCGTCAGTGTGTTGGTGTTCGACCAGGTGTGCGCCACTGAAGCCCGGCGACGGCGCAAGCGCTTGCCGCCCGCGAAGGTGCAGTCGCGGGTGGTGATCAACGAGCAGGTCTGCGAAGGCTGTGGCGATTGCCAGGTCAAGTCCAACTGCCTGTCGGTGGTGCCGGTGGACACCGAATTCGGCCGCAAGCGCAGTATCGACACCGATTCCTGCAACCTCGACCAGTCCTGTGTGAAGGGCTTCTGCCCAAGCTTCGTCACCGTCAGTGGCACGCCTGCCACGGCGCGCCGCAAGCAGTTGCCCGCCGAGGATGTGCTGGTCCGCGCCGGCGCCCTGGCGACGCCAGAACAGGTGGGCTTCGAGCGGACCTTCGAACTGCTGCTGACGGGCGTGGGCGGCACGGGTGTGGTGACGATGGCGGGCACCATCGCCATGGCCGCGCACCTGCAAGGGCTGGACGTGTCGGTGCTGGACTTTACCGGGTTCGCCCAGAAAGGCGGCTCGGTGTTCAGTCACATCCGTCTGGCCCGGAATCCACGGCAGTTGCACCAACACCGCATCGACCGGGCCTGCGCTGACGTATTGATCGCCTCCGACCTGGCCGTTGCCTCTGAAGATGAAGCCTTGAACGTGCTACGCCGGGGCAAGTCCCGGGTGGTCGCCAGCACCAGCGAAGTCCAGGCCGGCGCGATGCTGCTGGACCCGGCCGTGCGCCTGGAAACCGGGGCGATCGAGCAGCGCCTGATCGACACCGTGGGGGCCGAGCGCTATCAGTCGCTGGATGCGCGCAAGGTGGCGACGGCGGTGGTCGGCCCGATGCAGGCGAATATCCTGCTGTTGGGGTTTGCCTGGCAGCAAGGCGCCATCCCCCTGACGTTCGATGCCCTCGATCGCTCGCTGGAAATCTATGGCGGCGATGTCCAGTCCAACCGCGTGGCGTTTGCCTGGGGACGACTGCTGGCGGCCGATCCGGCCTTCGTCGACACTCAGATCAACCCGGCCCCGCAGATCCGCCCCGCGCCAGTGGTGTCGCAGGGCGAGACCCTAGCGCAGGTGGTGCAACGGCGTAGTGCGTTTTTGGTGGACTATCAGGATCAACGTTATGCCGCGCGTTACCGGGCGATGGTCGAGCAGGTCGTCCAGGCTACCGCGGGGTTGGGCGATACCACGCTGGCCCATGCAGTGGCCCACAACCTGTTCAAGCTGATGGCGTTCAAGGACGAATACGAAGTGGCGCGGCTGCACAGTTCGCCCGAGTTTCTGAAAAGCCTCGGCGAGTCGTTCGCCGGCCGGCCCAAGGTGACTTTTCATCTGGCCCCACCGTTGCTGGATGGCTTGCGCAAGCGCACGGGCGAACCGCGCAAGATCAAGGTCTCCGGCTGGATCATTCCGGTCTTCCGGGCGCTGGCGGGGCTGCGTTTCTTACGGCACACCGCGCTGGACCCGTTCGCTGTGCTCAAGGAGCGTCGGGAAGAGCTGCGCCTGCTCGAGACCTACCAGAACACCGTGCTTTCGCTGCTGCCGAAGCTGACCGCCGAAAACTTGCCGCTGGTGGTGAGTTGGGCGCGCCTGCCGGAAGCGATTCGCGGCTACGGGCATGTCAAGGCGCGTTCGATCATCGGCGCGCGGCAGCGCGAGAGTGAATTGTTGGCGCAGATCAATGGTGGCCCGCTGGAGCGCAATGAAGTCCGGCGCATCGCGGTGGTGGAGGTGGAAAAGGTCTATTGACGGCAAGCGGTCCCGGGGAAAACGACAACAGGCACCTTTGACAGGTGCCTGTTGTCGTTTGGGAGATTACAGCGGGGTGTGCAGGGCCTGGGCGAGTACCTGATAGGAAGGGTTGATCGCGTCGCGGTCAAAGATCCAGTCGACGATGGTTGCCGACTGTGCCCGGGCCTGGGCAGCGTCCGACCAGGCCAGGCACTTGTTGAACTTCGTCAGCAGCTCTTCCTGGCTCATCGGGTTCAGCGGGTTACCCTTGGCGTGGCTGACTTCGCCTTGCAGGACCGTGCCATCGGCCAGCTCGATGCGGATCTTGATCTTGCCGTGGGTGCCCAGTTCGGCGATCTCGCAGGACGGGTCGTGATCGGGGAAGATCTTGCGGCTCAGGGCGATCACCGCAGGCCGCAGGATCGCCTGTTCGTTGAAGTCATCGATGAACAGGTCGCCGCTGGTGAGTGCCGCGGCGATGTTGTAAGCCAGGCTGAAGCGCGCCTCGACGACCGTGGTCGGTGCTTGCTTGCGTTCGATCGGGGCGCTGACCAGGTCGAAGATCTGCCGGTTGGTCAGCACGTCGATGCGCACCACCTCCGCCGCCTGCAGGCGGCGCCCGCGCACCAGTTCAAGGGCCAGGGCCACCGCCGAGGTATTGGGCCGGCACGTGGGGTAGGGCTTGAAGGCAATGCCGTCGGTGTTGCTGAACGTGTTGCCCAGACCGGCCTCGATGGTGTCCAGTGCCGAGCCGGGTTCGAAGGCGTTGTAGTAGCCCCAGCGACCGGTGAGGAACTGGCTCGCGCCGGTAAAGCCGTTGGCCGCCAGCACCACGGCGCGCACCGCATTGGCCGCCACCAGGCCCTGCTGGTAGAACACCGTCGAGGCGCCATCGATCATGCACTGGGTTTCGCCCAGGGCACTGGTGTAGGCGATGCCCAGCGCGTGATGCAGTTGCGCACCTCGCAGGCCGTAGAGCTTGCCGGCGGCGGCCGTGGCGGCGATGACCTTGCACAGGTCGTAGCGACCGCTTTCCAGCAGGGTTTCCTTGCGGGCCCGGGACAGGCGAATGGACAGGTCCTGGCCGGCGACAAAGGCCGTGAGGAACGCCTGGCGGTCGATGGGCTGGCCGATCAGGTCGGCAATCGCCAGTAGCGGCGGCAGGATGGCCACGCTGGGATGGGTGCCCAGAGGGTCGGCGACGTCATCGAAATCCAGCACGCGGGCGGCCGCGCCGTTGAGCATCGCCGCTGCCGGCGCGGGTAGCGCCTGCTGACGGCCGAGGACCCGGCTTTGCGGCTGGCCACCCCATTGCTCGACGATTCCGGCCAATACCTTGACCCCCACATCGCGGGCACCTGCCAGTGACACACCGAGGGCATCGAGCAACGAACGGCTGGCGATTTCCAGGGAGGCGGCGTCGATTGAAGCAAAGGTCAGGTCGTCACAGTACTGGGTGACGCGGGCTTCTAGTGTCATTTCAGCTCCATTGAATATGAGAAAAGTTACCGGGTCGCGCCCCGTCGCGGCTGCTTCGGGGGCGTTGTGCAGCGCTCAATCCACCTTGGCGAAGGTGATCAGCAGTTGGCCGGCGAGGATGCCGTCGTCCTGTTTGATGTGCAGGGTCTTGATCTGTCGGCGACCGGGCGCGGACAAGGTCATGACCATCTTCATCGCTTCGATGCGCAGCAACGGCTGGTTCTCTTCGACGAGGGTGTCTTCGCTGACCAGCACTTCCAGCACGCGCGCGGGCATCGGTGCCAGCAAACTGCTGCTGAAGTGCTGGCGGGGCGTCGCGTCGCCATCCCCCCGGCGTTTGCCGCTGTGCCAGGTGAGGGCACGTTGGCTGCCGGCGTGGTTCAGGGTCAACTGTTGCGCGCCATTCGCGGTGACATGCACGGTCTTGCGTTGGCCGTCCACGTTCAGGGTCAGCCGGGTGGTGCTGTGGGGCAGTTCGTCCTGCTGCAGAACTTCCAAAAGGAGGCTGCTGCCATCGGCGAACACTGCTTGGTAACGCTGTTCGCCCAGGGCTTCGATGTGCACCTGTGCCGTGCCGGTGTCGCCTTCTGCGCTGCCGGCCAGCGTCGTGACGGGCAGGCTGTGCGCCGCTGATCTGCTCATGCGGGGTCGCTCCTTGAGGGATATCAGGCCAACTGCCAGTGGCTGTTGCGCCGGGTCCAGGCCGATGGTTGGTTACTTGCCGTGGCGGGCACGGGCGCGGCTGCCGGAGACAGCTCCAGGTGCCGCGCCAGTGCCGCCACGGCATGCAGCAGCCGGGCGTCTTCGGCGGGCAGGGCATGGGCCGAGGGAAAGTGATTGCAGATAGACAGGTCATACGTGCCGTCGACGAACGCCGGGTAGGACAACAGCCAGGCGTGCACCGGCAGGTTGGTGCTGAAGCCCGCCACCAGCCATTCCTCCAGCACGGCACGGGCACGCCGTACGGCAAAGGCACGGTTGTCGGCGCTGACGATCAGTTTCAGGCACAGGCTGTCGAACAGCGGCGACATCAGCGAGCCGATCTGAATCCCGGAATCGACACGAATTCCCGGGCCCTCCGGGATGCGGTAGTCGATGACCCGTCCGCCGGTGGGCAAGAAATCGCCATGGGCATTTTCGGCGCACAAGCGGAATTCGAAAGCATGCCCGTGAAATCGCACCTGCTCCTGGGTCAGGCCCAGTGGCTGGCCCTGGGCCGAACGAATCAGGTGTTCGACAATGTCGACCCCGGTGATTTGCTCTGTCACCGGGTGCTCGACCTGAATCCGCGCGTTCATCTCGATGAAGTAGAACTGTTCGCTGGCATCCACCAGAAATTCCACGGTGCCGACACTGTCGTAGTTGACCTCCCGGGCCACCGCCAGCGCCGCCTCATGCAGGCGTTGCCGGACCTCGTCACTGAGGTTCGGCGCTGGCGCTTCTTCGACGATTTTCTGGCGACGGCGCTGCACGCTGCATTCCCGTGTCCCCAGGTGCAGGTAATGGCCGTGCTGGTCGGCGAGTACCTGGACTTCAATGTGGCGGACCACTTCCCCGAGGAATTTCTCCAGGTACAGTTGACCGCTGCCGAACGCGCGGATCGCTTCATGGCGTACCTCGGCAAAGGCCCCGGAAAACTCGTCGGGCTGCGTCACCACGCGGATGCCACGTCCGCCGCCGCCCAGGGCCGCTTTGAGCAGGACCGGGTAGCCGAGGGCGTCGGCGGCACGCGCGCCAGTCTCGACGTCATCGTCGATGGTCAGGCCTGGCACCACTGGAACCCCGGCACGCTGGGCGGCGGCGCGCGCGGCAATCTTGTCGCCGGTGTGGCGCACGGCCGCCGCGTTGGGTCCGATGAACAGCAGGCCGGCATCTGCGCAGGCCTGGGCAAAGTCGGCGTTTTCCGCCAATGGCCCATAGCCCGGCGCCACGGCGTCGGCGTTGCTGTCCAGGGCCGCGTCGATCACGGTCTGGATCAGCGTCGCGGGATCCCAGGCTTGCACGCGGACCGAGCTGTCGGCCGCAAGAACAAAGGGCGCCTGGTCATCGTCGGCGCTGTAGATCACCACGGTCTCGATGCCCAGCAGTTGGCAGGTGCGGATAAAACGGTGGGCGATTTCTCCACGGCAGCAGATCAGAACGCGACGAACCATCGTCATACCTCCGCCAGTCGAGCAGGCGTTGCCCCGGCACTCTGGCCACGGCCCAGCGTGGTGTGGGCGCGGGTGAACTCGCCGGCGCTGACGGCGCCCGCCACTGAGACTTCGCCCGCCAGGGCTACGGCGGCGGCGATTTCCGCCAGCTTGCGGGCGTCGTCCGTGCAACCCAGCATCTGCAGGCACTCTTGCTGCGCGGGCAGGCGCGTGCCGCCACCAACGGTGCCGACAATCAGGTTGGGCAGGGTTACGCTGGCGAGCAGGTCGCCATTGTCCAGCACGTCGAAGGTGGTGCAGGCGTTTTTGAACGACACCGTGACGAACGCGGGGTCTTGCCCGCAGGCAATGAACAGCGCGGTCAGCGCATTGGCAATATGGATGTTCGGCGCGGTCGCGCCGCGTTGCGCGAGCAGGCTGTTGCAGGCATGCAGGAAGCGTTGCATGCGCAGCGGCGTGGTGCGCAGGCGCTGTTCCACCAGTGCCTTGGGAATTCTCACGCTGGCAGACACATAACGGCCCTTGGCCTGGTCGGCCACGAAGCGCTTGTCACCGCCCAGGGTGTTGAAATAGTAATCCACCCACTCCGGGCATTGGTTCTTGATATAGCGGCAGGCGGCTTCGTTGGCTTTGGTGGCCATGTTCAGGCCCATCGCGTCGCCGGTTTCGTAGGTGAACGCCAGACCCACCAGATCGCCCTGGAATAGCGGCGATACCTCCAGCAGGCGTGCATGGTTGCTGGTGGCGTTGGCCGTTTCGACGATCTCGACCATGTGCGCCCTGAGCCAACTGTCGAACCGCGGCGCATCACTGGGGTCGTGCAGGACGAACGCGGAAATCTTGGTCAGCGCGTCGCCCAGAAACCGATACGCGGGCTGTCCGGGCGAAGGCTGGGCGTTGTCCAGGCTGGTGATATTGCAGCCGCCACTGTCGGTGATCAGGTTCATGCCGCGGGAGAAAGATGCCACCAACGCACCTTCGGTGGTCGCCAGCGGCACGATGAACTCGCCTTTGGCTCGTTCGCCATTCATCAGCAGCGGCCCGGCAATGCCCAGAGGCGTGCCGACGAAGCCGATGAAGTTTTCACAGGTGCCCTTGACCTGCTCGCCACTGATTGCCGCTCCGCCGATATAGGGAAGGCGGGTATCCGTCTGCTCGGCGACCCAGGCCAGGCGTCGGGCGATCTGGTCTTCGTGATAGTCGTTGCTGGGGTCCCTTGGAATAGCCATGACCGTGCTCCTTCACAGTTGGATGTTCGAATGTCTTCTACCCGGCAGCCCCGGGATCTTGTCTTGCAAGAGGGTGAAATTGGCGATCAGCGTATTGCGTAGATGCTCGGGCTCGACTAGGCCTTCGATGTAGGTGCGGCTGGCCGAATACTCGGCGCTGGCGTGGGCCTGGCGGTAGTCATCGATCAGGGTTTCCCGGCGTGCTTGGGGATCGGCGGATGCGGCAATGTCCTTGCGGAAAATCACGTCGACTGCGCCCTCCGGGCCCATTACCGAGATTTCCGCGCCGGGCAGAGCGAAGATCAGGTCGGTGGCCGAACGGTTGGCCAGCGTGGGATAAGCGCCGCCGTAGGCTTTGCGCAGGACCACGGCGATTTTCGGCACACTGGCTTCGCAATACGCGTGCATCAGCTTGGCGCCCGCACCAATCACGTTCGAGCGTTCCTGCTGCCGCCCCGGCAGGTAGCCGGGCACATCGATCAAGGTCAGCAGCGCAATCCCGAAGGCATCGCACAACCGCACGAAGCGCGCGGCCTTGGTCGAGGCGTTGATGTCCAGGCAGCCCGCCAGCCAGGACGGTTGGTTGGCGATGATGCCGATGCTCTTGCCGCCCAGCCGGGCGAAACCGATCACGATATTGCGGGCGAAGAGCGGCTGTACTTCGAGGAACGACTGCTCATCGACGAAGCCGTCGATCAGTTGGCGGACATCGAACGGCAGGTTTTTTTCGCGGGGAACCAGGCTAGCCACGGCGGGGGTCAGGTAACGCTGGGTCGTCGGACCCTCCACATGCGGAGGGTACGCGGTGTTGTTTTGCGGCAGGTACGACAGCAGTTGCCGGGTCAGATCCAGTGCCGCCTCGACACTGTCCACGAGGAAATGGGCCAGCCCGGTTTCGCTGGCATGCATGAACCCGCCACCGATTTCTTCCTTGGTCACTTCCTCGCCGGTGGCGCGCCGGATCACCGCGGGGCCGGTCAGGAACAGCGCTGACTGGTTGTCGATCATGATGATGAAGTCCGTCAGCGCCGGGGTGTAGGCGGCGCCGCCGATGCAGTCGCCGAGGACGACGGAAATCTGCGGCACCACCCCCGAGGCCCTGACAGTCTTGTAGAACACATGGCTGAATTGCGAATCGGCGTCCACACCTTCATGGATGCGCAGGCCGGATGAATGATTGAGGGCGATCACCGGGACCCCGGTGCGCAGGGCGATGTCCAGAACCTTGCCGATTTTCAGGGCGTGGATGCGGCTCGAACTGCCGCCCATGAAACTGCCGTCATGGCCGTAGACGATAACGGGGCGACCGTCGATGGTGCCATGGCCGGTGGCGATGCCGTCACCGCGGGTCTTGCGGGCAGCGGCGCCGAAATGCACGCAATCGTGCTCGGCCTGGGCGTCCAGTTCCTGGAAGCTCTCGGGGTCGAGCAGGTCGATGATCTGTTGCCGGTGCACAGCGGGGGTGGGAGCGGGAACTGTCCGTTCACGAGTAGCGTCCCTGACTTCAAGCGAATCTGACATGAATGGGCTCCACGGGCTGATAAAAGCATGACGAACGCCGTCCCTTGGCTTGCTCGCAGAAAGGCGCTCTATGGATTGAAGCTGGCGATAATCGGATGCTGCACGACGATGCTAGATCTCATGCGAGCTATTCGCAAGTATTGCTAGAAGGAGTTTTCATGGAGCGAAAGGGGATGCGGGGAGGGGAATGCGCCGGGTGTGGGGAAGGCTCCGGCGCGGAAGGGGTCAGTCGGCGGCGGCCGTGATGATCTTGTCAAATACCCCGTCGACAATCGCAAGGTGTTCGGAGGGCACGCCATCCAGCAGCTTGGCGCGGATGTGCCTGACGACCAACTCAGCCTGTTCCGCCAGCTTGCGACCGGCGTCTGTCAGATAGAGCGCCTTGGCACGACGGTCGGAAGGGTCGTCGCGACGTACCACCAGGCCGGCACTTTCCAGTTGATCGAGCAAGCGCACCAGGGACTGTCCTTCAAGCCCCATGTGATCGGCGAGGGTGCGCTGGCGCAGGCCTTCGCCCAATTTATTGATGAGCCACAACGGGGTGGTGGTGGCCTCGGACAGATTGAGCTTGCTCAATTCTTCGTCGGATACCTTGCGCCAGACCCTGGCAGCTCGCTGCAGGCGCAGACAAAACGTATCGTCTGCAAGGGAACGTAAGCTTGAATACATCGCTACACCTATTGTTGTATTTGATCGCCGCTTCTCCGGTGGTCGTGGCCGAAGCAGCCTGCCCGCCGGTTCACGATGGGACAACGGGCCAGCTGCGATGCCTTGGCGGCTAATCGCGTGATTTAAAGTGGGTACAAGCGAACAGTCAGGATGTATAGACATCCTGACTGTAGCAGAGCGCCCACGTGTACGCCGATTCACCCCGCTTGCCGGTGATCCGGGCGTCGGCCGCCATTATCGAGGTTTTTCAGCCTTTTCACAGGCGAAAATTCGCCTTCTGCCTCGTCCGTTAGTGGCAAATGAAGAATTTTACGACCTTGCGTATTGATCGTTCGCGTACTAATTTTCATGCTCGCATTGGTAAACCACTCAAGCAAAGGAGTGCGGGAGCATGGAACGCATACGTCATCTGGGTATCGTTGGCTTGGGATTGCTGGGCAGCTCTATCCTGCGGGCGGTGAAACTGAACTACCCGCACATTCACCTGCACCTTTTCGATGGCAACCGCCAGGTCTGCCGTGAGGTTGAGGCGCTGGGCCTGGTGACACAGTGTGCCGCTAGCCTGGCGGAATTGCAGGACTGTGACCTGGTGGTGGTGTGCGTACCGACGGGGGCGGTGGCGACGGTAGTCCTGGCCCTGGCCGAGGGTATGAAAAACGGCGCTGTGCTGACGGATGTCGCGTCAGCCAAGCAGACGGTGATCAACGAGCTGGAAGGTCGTTTGCCGGCGCATGTCTCATTCGTCCCCGGCCACCCCATGGCGGGCGGTGAAGTGAGCGGCCCGGGGGCCGGGCGCAAAGACCTGTTTGTCGGCAAGAGCTGCTTGCTGGTTCCGCTCGCCACCACGGCGGAGAACGCTATTGAACGGGTCGAGGGGTTCTGGCGCGCTCTTGGTGCCGTGACCTGCCGGGTCGATGCCCGCCAACATGACCGGATCGCGGCGTTGACCTCGCATCTGCCGCACCTGATCGCCTTCTCGCTGATGGAGACCTTTGGCGACCAGTTGCCCATCAACCCGCAGACCGGTTCGTTCATCGGTCGCAGCTTCTTCGAACAGATTCGCCTGGCCTCATCGGATGTCACGGTGTGGACCAGCATCTTTGAAAACAACACGGATGCGCTGCTTTCCCAGACCGAGCATTTCATCGAGGTACTGAGCAAGTGGTGCGCCATCCTGCAAGAACGTCCGCTGGAGTTGCACGGCAAGATAAGCCACTCCTCGGTGCTGGCCAACAAACTGCTGGGAAGCGCGCTGTAGCGCAGAGGGAGAAAGAGGCAAATGGACAACATTGAACTGGCAAGCTTGCGCCACACCATCGACGAACTGGACGAGCAACTGATCATCCTGCTTTCTCAGCGGTTTGAGGTCACCGAGCGAGTGGGGCGACTCAAGGCCCGGCAGCGATGGCAGGCTGTGGACCCCGAGCGCGAGTCGCAGCAGGAGCATCGTTATTCAGCGTTGGCTTCACAGCATGGCTTGAGCCGGGCGCTGATCTTGAAGATCTTTCGCACGATCATTGACGAAGTGGTGTGTAACCACCGCTCGTTCGTTCGCCATTGACCCGGTATGGCGAGGGCCACCCTGTCGGGGGGCCGCAGCCGTGGCCCTTCAATGGATCAGCCTCTCACTCTTGAGCCCGTGGACGCGCTCTTCCATAGCGCAATGCTTCGGTGCGCCAGCCGGGCTTGCGCTAGCGTGCGCCGAGACCGGATGCTTCGGAAAGCAGTCGGTAGCTTCGCAGCCGGTCATCGAAACTGTAGGTGACCGTCACCACCCCGATTTCCTCGCAGCCGTATTCGTCAGCGATGTGTCGAATCCTCGACCAGCAGGTCTCGGGCGAGCCCACCACCATGTCGCCTAGCGTGTTGTCGAACTCGACCCGCTCCTGCTGAGTCATCCGCGCGTATCGCCGCTGCACCTCGCCAGGGGACAACAAAGGCTCGCGGGGCATGCTTCCTGCCATCAGTTTCCTGTAGACGGCGGTGCCGGCGAGGAAGCGCGCTTCGTCATCCGACGCTGCGCAAATCACTGCAAGTGCAACCAGGCGAGGAGGGGGCGTGGTGATCCCGGACTGCCGGTACGCTTCGGCATGTTGCCTGAAAATCGCCGGAGAGCATGTCGCCGGTGCGATGAATTTTGCCAGCGCCAGACCCATTCCCAACTGCCCCGCCAGGGTTGAGCTACCGCCGCCTGACCCGAGCATCCATAGCGAGGGCAGGGTGGCAGGGCTGGTGTCGCAGGCCAAGGCTGAATAAGCATGATTCGTCGGGAAATCACCCCGCAGAAACGCACAGAGTTCAGCGGCCTGCCGGGGGAAATGATCGTGCTGTAAAACACTGCCGGGGGCAGCGAGGGCAATCGAACTCAGGTGACTACCGCCAGGCGCTCGTCCTATTCCCAGATCGATGCGCCCAGGGAAAAGCCCACCGATGAGCGCGAAGGTTTCGGCCACTTTATAGGGGCTGTAATGGGTGAGCATCACGCCGCCGCTGCCAACCCGCATCCTTGTCGTTGCGCTGGCGATCCGCGTGAGCAGAATTTCCGGAGCCGCACCGGCGAACTGAATGCTGTTGTGATGTTCGGCTACCCAGTACCGGTGGTAACCCAGGCTTTCGCACGCGATGGCGAGTTCCAGCGACGTGGCGGCGGCGGTTACCGAGGTTCGGGCTTCATGGATGGGCGTCTGATCGATTACGGTCAATTTCAATGACACTGCACGTGGCTCCGTAAAGGCCGGTTGGGCAACTGAAAGGGAAAGAGGGTGCGGCTTTGTGTAGATGTTAACGAATTTGCTCGGCGAAGTGTGACGGGCAGTGACGCTCCCTTCGCTTGTGCACCCAGCATGACAACTTCCAGTTGGCTCGATGCGAGCCTTGCCCCGCGCTCGACGGCGGCAGGGAGCTGCAAAGGGTGACTTTTTCGAGAAAGGGGCTGTGGGACCTCAGGCTTGGGGCATCCCTTTCAAACCATCCAAGGCATGCCCTCGGATGTGCCCCAATGTAGCCATCCATTGGAAGTGAATGGTGCTCCATGGTTTGTGGGAAGGCAGAAATGATCAGCCGAACAGCCTGCCAGACGACCCCCTAAAGACTCTCTGAGTCGCCGATAGCGTGCGCGTCCTGGCCGGGCGGACCCGGCAATCGGCAGGAGAAATCGAAGGCACCATCGACCAGTTGCTGCAGGTCACCACCCAGGTGGTGGACGAGATGCAGTCGGGGCTGGTCCTGATCGAGGACAGCCTGCACCTGAGCCACTGGAACAACCCTCGATAGTGGCTGGCCAACGCAGTTGATCAGTATCACGGGACTGCGCGGATACCTTTTAGATTGCAATGAATCCCACTTGATTGAAGAATCAGCGCACCCGGCCACACGGCCAGACGGTATCGCCGTTATCAAGGAGAATTCGTGGATCTGCGCCAACTCGAGGCTTTCGCAGCCGTTATGTCCGCCGGCAGCGTGACGGGCGCCGGGCAGATGCTCGGCCGCTCCCAGCCCACCATCACCCGGTTGATCCAGGAGCTGGAGCAGGAGCTCGGCTTCGCCCTGTTCGAGCGCAGCGGCCCGAAAGTCACGCCGACGCAGAAGGCCTTCCTGCTGACCGCCGAGGTGGAGAGCGCGCTGCAGGGCATTCGCCATGTGCAACAGCGAGCGCAGAGCATCGCCCGCAACGAAAACAGTTCGTTGCGCATCGTCGCAACCGCGGCGCTGGCCACCGGGCTGATTCCGCAGACCCTGGCCAACCTGCCCGAGGCGCTGCGCCCGCAACAATTGCAGGTGCACAGCATGCTGCCCGGCCCCGCGATCGAAGCGGTGCTGTCCAAGACCGTTGACCTGGGCGTGGTCAGTCTGCCGTTGGAGCACCGCGGGCTGGAGCTGCACTGGATCGCCCAGGCGCCGTGCGTAGCGGTGTTGCCAGTGGATTCGCCGCTGGCGGACGAAGCGGTGATCAGCATGAAGCGCCTGGCGGCCCATACCCTCGCCAGCATTTCCAATCCGTTCCGCTTCCGCCGGCGTATCGATAAAGCCTTCGAAGCCGCCGGGGTGAAGCCCGCGCACATCATCGACACCAACTCTTCGCTGATCGCCATCCAGATGGCCCGGGTCGGATTGGGCATCGCCCTGGCGGACCCGTTCACCGCCCTTGGCGTGCCGCTCAATGGTGTGCTGGTGCGGCCGATCGAGGTGGACATTCCGTTCTTCTTCGGCCTGGTGACGCCGTTCGCCAGCCCGCTGTCCGATGCCGCCCGGCAACTGGTGGTGGCGCTGGAAGCGGCTTGCCACGAGCTGATGCCCGCGGTCATCGTCCATCCGGCCAACCGTCATGACGCGCTGATGCAGTCGATCTACGCCAGCCAGTGACTGAACCTGCGGGCATATGAATAGCGTTTTTTAGTCTTTGGAGAAATTAAGTCTCGCCAATAGTATTCGGTTTAAGAATTCAATTGCCGATTGAATGCAGAAAATGAATTCAACGGCCGCGATCTTTCCTCGAGTACCTACATGTCCCTATCTTCACCTTCCCCGGGCCTGGATGCCCTTGAACAGCGGCTTGCCGAAGACCTCGAATGGTTGGGCCTGCCCGCCAGGGAATGGATCCCGGAGCAAACGTTGGATGGCCAGCCCGTGCTCCCGGTCGTGATCGTCGGCGGTGGCATGGCCGGCCTGGCGCTCGCCGCCGAACTCAAGCATCTGGGTGTGCCGGCCTGCCTGTTCGACAAAGCTGATGAGGGCCTCGAAGGCCCCTGGATTACTACCGCGCGCATGGAGACGCTGCGCTCGCCGAAACAATTGAGCGGCCCGGCGCTGGGCCTGCCCGCGCTGACGTTCCGCGCCTGGTTCCAGGCGCAATTCGGCGCTGCGGCCTGGGACGCCCTCGACAAGATTCCTCGTCTGCAATGGGCGCACTACCTGCGCTGGTATCGCCAGGTGCTCAAGCTTGAAGTGCGCAACCGCCATCGCGTTGCCAATGTCGACGCCAGCCGCGAAGACCATGTGCGTCTGCAGGTCGAATCCCCGGGCGGCGACTTCATCGTGCTGGCTCGCCATGTGGTCCTGGCGACCGGCCGTGATGGCTTGGGTGGCCCTTGGGTTCCGGAGATTGCCGCGGTACTGCCCCGGCACCTGTGGGCGCATTCGGCGGATGGCCTGCGCGACGACCACTTCGCCGGCAAGCGTGTGGCGGTGGTCGGCGGCGGGGCCTCGGCCATGGACGCGGCGGCGACCGCCCTGGAAGCCGGCGCAGAGCGGGTCGACGTGTTGATTCGCCGGGCGCAGTTGCCGCGGGTGAACAAAGGCAAGGGCGCCGGCAGTCCGGGCATGACCCACGGTTACTGGCGCCTGCCGGACGCCTGGAAATGGCGGATTCGGCGCTACCTGGAAGTCCAGCAGGTGCCGCCGCCGCAAGGCAGCACCTTGCGCGTATCGAAACACGGCAATGCACGGTTCCTGTTCGACAACCCCATCGAATCGGTGGTGGTGGGCGAGGGCGACGAACTGCTCGTGCGCACACCGCGGGCGAACCTGACCTACGACTTCATCGTATTCGCCACCGGGTTTCGCAATGACCTGACGACGCGCGAGGAGTTCGCGGGGCTTGCGCCCCATGTGCGGGTCTGGTCGGACCACGCGGGCTTCGCTAGCAACGAGGGCGCCAGCGAGCTGGCACAGTTGCCGGACCTCGGCGCCCAGTTCGAATTCCAGGAGGCCCGTCCCGGCAGTTGCCCGGGGCTTGGCCGGGTGCATTGCTTCAACTACCCCGCGGCGCTCACCTATGGCGGTGTTTCCGGGGATATCCCGGCCATCAGCGATGGCGCCAAACGCATCGCCCAGGCGCTGGCTGGGCAGTTGTTCGGTGAGGACATCGCCTGGCATTTCGCGCAGATGCAGGCCTACGAAGAACCTGAGTTGCAGGGGGACGAATGGACCGCTGGTGTCCTTGCGCCTGAAGAGCTGCTGTGAACCCGTGATTCCCGCCCATCCTCCGAGGTAGTGCCATGACCGTTTCCCTTTCATCCGGGCCGGATTTGTTGTCCGGCCTGTTGCCGGCCAGCCCGTACCTGCATGACCTGCGCGCCAGCCGCGACAAGGTCGTGCAGGCGACCCGGGACAGCCACGCCGCGCTGTTCGATCCCGGCCTCGACCAGGCCCTCGACCTGCTGACCCGCCATGCGGTCGCTTTGTACGTCGCAGTGCTCAACCGCCAGCCCGCGCTGGCCGCGCATTACCGCAGCCAACTGCTGGACGACGGCCTCGCGCCGGTCTCTCGGGCGGCGATCGAGGCCGACGACCTTGAAGGTGTGGGCGACCCACGCTTGCAGCGGATTCTGGGCTATGCCCGTGTGCTCACGCTGACACCCGAACAGGGTGATCGCGAGGCCCTCTACGGTCTGCTCGAACAGGGCCTGGGGCCGGTCGAGGCGGTGAGCCTTGCGCAATTGGTCGCGTTCCTGGCGTTCGAAGCGCGCCTGCTGGGCGGCCTGGCGGTAATCGGTGAAAAGAGGGCGCAGGCATGAGTGAATTGATCGAAGAACAGGGCTTCACCAACGCCAGCCTCGTCTGGAAAAGCTGGCTGCCATTGGTGGACAAGGACACCGCCAGCAGCGAGCAACTGAGCGTGCTGAAAGAGAGCCACCCCCGCGCGCTGGTCTCGGAGTACTACCTGACCCTGGCCCATCAGCCTGAGATCCTGCGCCACCGCTCACTGGCCTTCAACGCCATCATGTATGCGCCGGGCGGCCTGTCGCGGGCCGAGCGGGAGCTGGCCAGCGTGGTGGTGTCGCGGGTCAACCGCTGTGTCTATTGCGCCTCGGTGCATGCCCAGCGCTACGAACAACTGGCCAAGCGCAACGCGGTCATCGCCCAGGTGTTCGCCGACCCGTGGAGTGCCGGCGACACCGACCGCGAGCGGGCGATCATCCGCTTCGCCATCGCCCTGACCCTGCAACCCGCCGGCAACCATGAGGAACAGGTGCGTGACCTGCGCGCGCAGCTCAGCGATGCCGAAATTCTCGATCTGGTCCATGTGGTGGCGATCTTCGCCTGGGCCAACCGGCTCATGCTCAACCTGGGCGAGCCGCAGCCTGACACGGCACCGGCATGAACGCGGACAGCGGAGGAACGTGCTGATGTGGCATCGCCTGGCCAGTGCGCTGGTTGCCGTCTGGGGCGCGGTGACCCTGGTGTTCGTGATCACCCGGTTCATCGGCGACCCTTCGGCGCTGTTGCTGCCCATCGGCGCCAGCGCCGCGCAGATCGATGCGCTGCGGGCCCAGTTGGGGCTGGACCTGCCGCTCTGGGAGCAATACCTGCATTACCTCGGCCAGGTGTTCGAGGGCGATTTCGGCCAGTCGTTTATCAGCGGCAAGCCGGCGCTCGCCCAGGTGCTGGAACGGCTGCCGGCGACCTTGCTGCTGGGCGGTTCGGCGTTGGCGTTCGGCGTGCTGAGTGGCGGTCTGGCGGCGGTTGCGCTGGCGACCCGGGGCGATCGCCTGACGCGCTTCATTCTGCAACCGCTGGTGCTGCTGGCCCAGGCCACTCCCGGCTTCTGGCTGGGCATGCTGTTGGTGATGCTGTTTGCGGTGAACCTCGGCTGGCTGCCCAGCGGCGGCTACGGCAAGGCCAGCCATCTGGTGCTGCCGGCGGTGACCCTGGGTGCGTTCATCGCCGCCAGTGTCGCCCGGTTCCTCCAGGCCAGTCTGCTTGAGGCGCTGCATGGCGACCACGTGCGTACCGCGCTGGCGGCCGGCCTGCCGTGGAGCCATGTGTTTCGCTGGCATGTGCTGCGCAACGGGCTAGTGCCGGTGGTCACCTTCCTCGGCATTGTCGCCGGCGAACTGCTGGGCGGTGCGGTGGTGGTGGAGACGGTTTTCTCCTGGCCGGGCAGCGGGCGCTTGCTGGTGCAGTCGATCAACAGCCAGGACTTTCCGGTGATCCAGGCTGCCGTGCTGGTCGCGGCGGTGCTGTTCGTGGCGATCAATCTGCTGGTCGATCTGCTCAACCAGTGGCTGGACCCACGCATTGCCCATGGGGGGCGTCGATGATGAAGGCTGCCTTGAACAACCTGCGCCCGGTCTGGGTGGCGGGGCTATTGCTGGTGCTTGCCGTGCTCTGCGTGCAGGGGCTGGTCGACCCCGCGCATATCGATCTCGGCCAACGCCTGCGCGCGCCCGATGTGCAGCACTGGCTGGGCACCGATCAACTGGGTCGTGACTTGCTCGGGCGGATCATCCAGGGCGCGGCGCTGACCTTCGCCGTGGCGCTGGTCTCGGTGTGCTTGAGTGGCGTGCTGGGGATCACCGTCGGCATGTTCGCCGGCTATGTCGGCGGTTGGCTAGATACGCTGCTGATGCGCCTGGTGGACATGCAACTGGCGCTGCCCGGCTTGCTTCTGGCTTTGCTGGTGGCGGCGGTGTTAGGGCCGGGGCTGGGCAATCTGGTCTGGGTGCTGGTGCTGACCGGCTGGACCGGTTTCGCCCGGGTGATCCGCGCCCAGGTCATGCAGTTGCGCGGCATGGAATTCATCCTCAGCAGCCACGCCATCGGCGCGGGAGACGGGCGCATCCTGTTGCGTCACATCCTGCCCAATATCGCCGGGGCGTGCCTGGTGATCGCCACCCTGGAAGTGGCGCGGGTCATCATCGTCGAGGCTTCGCTGAGTTTTCTTGGCCTGGGTGTGCAGCCGCCGCTGGCAAGCTGGGGACGGATGCTCGTTGAAGGGCAGGTCTACATGGCCCAGGCCTGGTGGGTCGTGGCCTTTCCCGGGCTGGCGATCCTGCTGGCAGTGCTCAGCGTCAACCTGCTGAGCCGGGCGCTCAAGCGCCGCTTCGATCAGCACCAACCGGGGAGAGGGCGATGAGCGCGTTGCTGGAAATCAACAACCTCAGCATCGGCTTCGACACCGCCCAGGGCATGCTGCTGGCGGTCGACCGCCTGAGCTACCGCGTCGAAGCCGGCGAAACCCTCGGTATCGTCGGTGAAAGCGGCAGCGGCAAAAGCGTCCATGCCTTGGCCATCGCCGGCCTGCTCGACCATCCCGCCGCGCGCATTCTGGGCGGCAGCATCCGCTTCGAGGGCCGCGACCTGCGCGGCCTCAGCCGGCGTGAGTGGACGCAGATCCGCGGCCGTCATATCGGCTTCGTGTTCCAGGACCCAATGACTGCGCTCAATCCGCTGCTGACCATCGGCCAGCAACTGAAAGCGCCGCTGAAGTATCACCTCGGCCTGAGCGAGCGCGAGGCCCGCCAGCGTTGCCGCGAGTTGCTCGACCAAGTGGGTATCAGCGAGGCGGACAAGCGCCTGCGCCAGTTCCCCCATCAACTATCCGGCGGCCTGCGCCAGCGGGTGCTGATTGCCATGGGGATTTCCCTCGGGCCGAAACTGCTGATCGCCGACGAGGCCACCACGGCACTGGACGTGACGGTCCAGGCCCAGATCGTCGATCTGGTCATGGCGCTCAAGGCGCAACTGGGCCTGAGCCTGATCTGGATTTCCCACGACCTCGGCGTGGTCGCCCGGCTCGCCGACACGGTGCAGGTGATGTATGCCGGGCGCATCCTCGAACGCGGTCCGGTCGATGCGTTGTTCTACGACCCGCGCAACGCCTACACCCTGGGCCTGTTGCGCTCGCTGCCGCGCCCCGAGCGCCAGCGTCTGCAGGCCATCCCCGGCCAGCCGCCGGACCTGCGCACGGCGCGGCCGGGCGACCCGTTTGCGGCGCGCAATCGCTACGCCACGCCGCGCTGTTTCATCGAACAGCCGCCCCTGCGTCAGGTGGTTGAGGGTGCGGCCGGGCACCTGTCAGCCAGTTGGTATGACTTGCGATCGATCATTGCCCGGGAGGGCGGTATATGAGCCTGCAACCCTTGCTCCGGGCCGAAGGCCTGTCGCGGACCTTCCGCCAGGGCGGATGGCTGCGCCAGACCAGCACCCCTGCGGTGCGGGATGTCAGCCTGCACATCATGCCGGGAGAAACCCTGGCGCTGGTGGGTGAGTCCGGCTCCGGCAAAAGCACCCTCGGACGCTTGCTCAGTGGCCTGGACCAGGCCGACTCCGGCCGCGTCGAATTCGCCGGCCAGCGCATCGACGGCCTGGACGCGGCGCGCTTGCGGGCGGTGCGACGGGACCTGCAAGTGATCTTCCAGGATCCCTACAGCGCTATCGACCCGCGCATGGCGGTCGGCGATTTCGTTGCCGAGCCACTGCGGGTGCACAAGGCGTTCTTTGACGCTGATGACCTGCAACGCCAGGTTGCCGGACTGATGCGCAAGGTCGGGCTCGACCCGGCCATGGGCGACCGTCGTGCTCGCGAGTTTTCCGGTGGTCAGCGCCAGCGCTTGTGCATCGCCCGGGCCATCGCGCTGAAACCGAAACTGATCGTCGCCGACGAGCCGATCACCGCGCTGGACGTGTCGATCCAGGCACAGATCATCAACCTGCTGATGGACCTGCAACAGGAACTGGGCGTCACTTACCTGTTCATCAGCCATGACCTGAGCATGGTCCGCCATGTCAGTCAGCGGGTGGCGGTGATGCGCGAGGGGCGGATCGTCGAACTGGCGCCCACCGCACAACTGTTCAGCGACCCGCGCCACCCTTATACCCAGGCGCTGCTGTCCGCCGTGCCGGTGCCCGACCCGCGCATCGAGCGGGCCCGCCAGCGGTTGTACTTCGACCCGCAACAACACCCCATCGGCGACGACGCGAGCCTGCGTCTGGTGGGGCCTGACCACTATGTTCTCGGATAAGCCATGCGTGCTTTGCTTGCCCTGCTGATTGCCCTGGCGCTGCCGGCCCAGGCCGACAGCCATGTCGATATCGCCCTGAACGGCGAGGTGAACACCTTCGACCCGCACATGTCGGCGACCATCGCCACCGACCTGAGCGTGGCCAGTCACCTGTACAACGCGCTGATCCTGCGCGGGCCGGACCTGCGCCTGCAGCCGTCGCTGGCCTTGCGCTGGCGCAACCTGGAGCCGACCCGCTGGGAATTCGACCTCGCGCCGCAGGCGCGCTTCGCCAACGGCGAGCCGCTGGATGCCGAGGCCGTGGTGTGGAACCTGAACCGGGTGCGTGATCCCGCGACCAAGTCGCGCATCGCGCCGTGGTTCCGGCAGATCGCCAGCGCCCATGCCGAAGGGCCGCACACCCTGGTGATCGTCACCGACGACGCGTTTCCGACGTTGCCGGCGCAACTGTCGATGCTGTTCATGCTGCCGCCGCGCTGGACCGCCAGCCACGATCCCGCCCGCGAGGTGATGCCCAGCGGTCCGTATCGGATCGCCTCGCGACAACAGGGCGATGTGCTGACGCTGGTGCGTAACGAGCAGTCCTGGCAGCCGCGCCCGGCCTTCGACGAGGTGCGCCTGCACAGCCTGCCGGATGCCTCGGCGCGGGTGTCGGCGCTGCTGGCCGGCGAGGTCGACTGGATCAACGCCATCCCGCTGAGCGAGGTGCGGCGTATCCAGGGCAGCGGCAGGGCGCTGGCCGGCGTCAGTGCGCCGGGTACTCGCTCGGTGTTCATCAAACTCAATACGCTGCGCCCGCCGTTGAACGATGTGCGGGTGCGACAGGCGCTCAATTACGCAATTGACAAGCAAGGCATGACCTCGGCGCTGTTCGATGGCCAGGCGGCAGTCAGCGCTTGCCAACTGCTTACGCCGGTCTACTTCGGCTACAACGCGGACCTGCGGGCCTATCCCTACGATCCGGCGAAGGCCCGGCGCCTGCTCGCCGAAGCGGGTGTCGCCGCAGGCACCCGCTTGCGTCTGGAAGTACCGGCCAACACTTACCTGCAAGGCGACGAGGTGACCCAGGTGATCGCCTCGCAATTGCAGGATGTCGGCCTGGATATCGAGCTGGTGCAGTACGACTTTTCCACCTGGATCAACCGCTACCTCAAGGCGCAGAAGCTCGGCGACATGGCCTTGCTTGCCTACGCCTGGCCCAGCCTCGATGCCGACGGCGTGCTGTCGCTGCTGCAAAGCGACAGCATCTACGCCTATTACCGCGACGCGAGGCTCGACCGCCTGCTCGCCGCCGGGCGCAGCGTTCTCGATGAAGCGACACGCCGCGCCACTTACCAGGAGGCCACCGCCCACCTGTGCGAGCAGGCGCCGGTGCTGTATCTCTACGAGCAGCCGTTCACCTATGGCGCCTCGCCGCGCATCCAGTGGCAGGCCCGCTCAGATGACTGGGTCCGCGCCTACGACATGCAGCCCGCAGAGGCTGCCAAATCCGCCGATTCCGCCTCCTGAACCCGATATAACGATATGCGATTAAACCATTGGTGAACCTTCACTTTGCTCTTTAGTATTCGGATTAAGCATTCATGGCGTTCAATCATGTCAAAAGAGAATTTTAACGGGAGAGGCGGGAATGACTGAAAAGCGCAACGCGCTACCCGCCCGGGGCCTGCGAATAGGCGTGGACACCGGCGGCACCTTCACCGACATCTGCCTCTACGATCCGGCCAGCGGCACCCTGCAAGTCTGGAAAATCAGCAGCAGTAACGCCGACCCGTCGGAGGCCATCGTCGCCGGCATTCGCGAGGTGTTGCAGGTGAGCGGCCAGCCCGCCGGCGACGTGGCCTACGTCGGCCACGGCACCACGGTCGCGACCAACGCCCTGATTGAAGGCCGCACTGCGCGCACCGCTTTGCTGACCACTGCGGGCTTTCGCGATGTGGTGGAAATTGGCCGCCAGACCCGGCCGACGCTGTACGACCTGCAAGTGCGCAAGGTGACCCCGCTGGCTTCCCGCGACCTGCGCCTGGAGCTGGACGAGCGGGTGCGTTTCGACGGCTCGGTGGCCAAGGCGCTGAACCCGCGTCAGGTGCTGGAGCGCGTCGCGCAACTTGAGGCGGCGGGTGTGGAAGCGGTGGCGGTGGGCTTCCTGTTTTCCCATCTGGCGCCGGAGCATGAAGCGACGGTCGCGAAGATCCTCGAAGAGCGCCTGCCGAACGTGTTCGTCAGCACCTCGCATCAGGTCGCGGCCGAGTACCGCGAGTTCGAACGCTTTTCCACCACCCTGGTGAACGCCGCCCTCGGCCCTGTGATGCGCGATTACCTGGGCCGCCTGCAACCGCGGCTGGCCGCGTTGGGCGTTGCCGCGGCGCCGCGCCTGACCCAGAGCAACGGCGGCATCATCTCCGCCAGCCATGCCGCGCAGTACCCGGTCAAGACGGTGCTGTCCGGGCCGGCAGCCGGGGTCATGGGCGCGGTCGAAGTGTCGCGGGCTGCGGGGATCGGCGACATCATCACCTTCGACATGGGCGGCACCTCCAGCGACGTGTCCCTGACCCGCAACGGCGCCGCGTCGCTGTCGACCCGCGCTAGCGTCCACGGTCACCCGCTGAAAGTGCCGCAACTGGATATTCATGCCGTTGGCGCCGGTGGCGGTTCCATCGCCCGGGTCGATGCCGGCGGCCTGCTCAAGGTCGGCCCGGCTAGCGCCGGTGCCTGGCCGGGGCCGGTCTGCTACGGCCAGGGCAACCTGGAGCCGACCGTCACCGACGCCAATGTGGTGTTGCAGGTGCTCAACCCGACGCACCTGCTGGGCGGACGCATGCCGATCAACCGGGGCCAGGCCATCGAGGCCATCGACCGCCTCGCGCAGTCGCTGGGCATGGACCTGTTCGAAACGGCCCAGGGCATTCTGTCGGTGGTCACGGCCAACATGGCCAAGGCAATCCGGGTGATTTCCATCGAGCGCGGCCACGACCCGCGTGACTTTGTGCTGATGGCATTCGGCGGCGCCGGACCGCTCCACGCCGCGCGCCTGGCCCGCGAGCTGGAGATCCGCCGGGTTCTGGTGCCGCGCAACCCGGGCATTCTCTGCGCCATGGGCCTGTTGCTCAGCGACGCCCGCACCCATTTCGCCAAGGGCTGCCTGCTGCGCCTGGACGAGGCCGGGGGCGCCGCGTTGGAACAGGGCTTCGACGGCCTGGAGCAACAGGCCAGCGACTGGTTCGAGCAGGAGGCGATCGCCGTCGAGGCGCGTCAGGTCAAGCGCTTTGTCGATGCGCGCTATGCCGGTCAGGCCCATGAACTGTTGATCGAAAGCCCGCCGGGGCCGATTGCCGCGGACTGGCTGGCGCGGGTGCGCCAGGCCTTCGAACTGGAGCACCGGCAGATCTACGGCTTCGACGCCGCCAACGAGCCGATCCATGTGATCGCCATGCGCGTCGAAGCGACCGGCAAGGTCGACAAGGCGGTGCTGGTCGAGCAGCCATTGGCCTCGGGCGACGTCGCCGAGGCCCGGGTGGGCCAGCGCGAGGTCTGGTATCCGCAGGTTCGCGGCTTCGTTGCCACACCGATTTATGACCGCGAGCGGCTGGGTGCCGGGCACTCGCTCAACGGGCCGGCGATCATCGAACAGATGGACAGCACGACCCTGGTGCTGGAGGGCCAGCGGGCCACGGTGGACCGCTATCTGAACATCCTGATCGAGGAGCAAGGCGAATGAGCGCACCGCCCGTTACCCCCGTCGCCCGCAAGGTCGATCCGATCACCGTCGAGGTGATTGGCTGCGCCTTGTCGACCATCGTCGAGCAGATGGGCGAGGCGATCATCCGCGCCGCCTACTCGGCCAACATCAAGGAGCGGCGCGACTGCTCCGCGGCGATTTTCGACACCGAGGGTCTGATCATCGCCCAAGCCGAGCAGATCCCGCTGCACCTCGGCTCGCTGCTGGGCATCGTCGCCGAAACCCTCAAGCGCGCCGACCTCAGTGCGGTGCGCGCCGGTGATGTGTTCATCGGCAACGATGCCCACACCGGCGGCGGCACTCACCTCAATGACATCGTCCTGCTGGAGCCGGTGTTCGTCGAAGGCCGGCTGTTCGCCTGGGTCGCCAACCTGGCGCACCACTCCGATTTCGTCGACCGTGGGCATGCCCATATTTATCAGGAAGGCCTGCGCATCCCGCCGATCAAGCTCTACCGCGAGCGCCAGGTGCAGCAGGATGTCCTCGACCTGATTCTGCTCAACTGCCAGGTGCCGCACGAGCGTATCAACGACCTCAGCGCGCAGATGGCCTCGAACAAACTCGGCGTGGAGCGGGTCCAGGCACTCTGCGAGCGCTACGGCGCCGCCACCGTGGCCGAGGCCAGCACGCTGCTGCTCGACTACAGCGAGCGCAAGACCCGCGCCGGGATTGCCGCGATCCCGGACGGCCGCTATGTGTTCGAGCACGACTTCGATACCAGCCTGTGGCCGGACATCCTCACCCTCAAAGTGGCCATCGAAGTGACGGGGGAGGAGATCCTCTTCGATTTCGACGGCTGCCCGCCGCAGACCCGCTCGGGGCTGAACATGGTCGCCACGGTGCTGCGAGCGGTGGTGTATTACGTGGTCAAGACCCTGATCGACAGCGACACGCCGGCCAACGCCGGTCTGCATCGACCGATCCGCATCAGCGCGCCTTATGGCTCGATCGTCAACGCCGCGCCGCCAGCGGCGGTGTACAGCCGTCACGATATTGCCCAGCGCCTGACCGACATGCTCTTCGCGGCCCTGGCCCAGGCCATCCCCGAGCGGGTGCTGGCCGGGTCCACCGGGGTCACGGTGCTGACCATGAGCGGCGTTCACCCGCGCACTGGCCAGTTCAATGTCTACAACGAGAGCATGGGCGGTGGCCTCGGCGCACGCTTTGCCCAAGACGGTATCGACGGCGTGCACGTGCATGGCACCAACTCGGCGAACATCCCGGTCGAGGCGCTGGAGAGCGAGCACCCGCTGATGATCCACGCTTACGAACTGGTCCAGGACTCCGGCGGCGCCGGCGAATTTCGCGGTGGCATGGCCATCCGCCGGGTCGTTTCGCCGGTCGATCATGTCGCCACCGTCAACCTCGGCGGGCCACACAACCGCGTGCCACCGTGGGGCCTTGTCGGTGGCTTGCCGGGCAGCACCTCGCGGATCGAACTGGGCGCTGGCGTCGCCGCGCTGCGCAACCGCACCGGCACCTTGCAGCCGGGCCAGACCGCGGCCGCGATCACCTCCGGTGGCGGCGGTGTCGGCGACCCGAGGCAGCGCGCACGGGAAAAGGTGCTCCAGGACCTGCGCGAAGAGCGGATCTCGCCCGCCGCCGCCCGCGACATCTATGGACTGGATACCTGAGCAGCAGACCCGTTCCGCCTTGCCGAACCCAAAACCCCAAAAACCAACGTGCGCCAGAGGCGCACACGCCGTCAGCCGACCACGGTACGCGGTATCCACTTCAGTACCACTGGATGCCCTATAACGATGCCAACATTTAGCCGCACCCCTCATCCTTACTCACCGCTTGCCTTGTGCATCTTCGCCAGCGTCGGGCTGCTCAGCGAGAGCGCCCTGGCGGCCACTGCCACCGATCCGGCGCTGGAAACCGTGACCGTCACCGGCACCCGGGGCGAACAGCGCACCGTCATCAGCAGCCCGGCACCGATCGACGTGATCCCCGCCGCGCAGCTCAAGACCGTGGGCCGCGACGGCCTGATGGAAACCCTGAACGCACTGCTGCCGTCCTACAACCTGCCGGCCATGAGCGGCGCCGGTGCCAGCGGCGTGATCCGCGCCGCCGGCCTGCGCGGGCTCAACGCCGACCAGGTGCTGGTTCTGGTCAACGGCAAGCGCCGCCACAACAGCGGCCTGCTGCAGAGCGGCTCCTGGACCAGCAGCGGCTCGACCCCGGCCGACCTCGACCTGATTCCGACCAACCTGATCGAACGCATCGAAGTCCTGCGGGACGGCGCTGCCGCGCAATACGGCTCGGACGCCATCGCCGGGGTGATCAACATCATCCTCAAGCAGGAAGACAGCGGCGGACAGGCCTCGGCCAGCTACGGCCAGAACTACCTGGGCGATGGCTCCACCCGCCAGGAAAGCGTCAGCCACGGCTTTGCCCTGCCCAACGACGGCTTCGTCCACCTGGCCCTGGAAAACCGCAACCAGGACCGCTTCACCCGGGCCGAACCGGTGGTCCGCGAAGGCTTCGCGGCCAATGGCGTGACCCGTGTGCCCAAGGCCTACGAGGTGGTCAACGAAGGCTACGGCAACCCCGAGAGCAAGATCACCAACTTCGCCTACAACGCCGAGTTGCCGCTGTCCGATGTCACTTCGCTGTATTCGTTCTCGACCCTGAGCCACCGCGACGGCTACAAGCACGCCAACTTCCGCCAGGCCACCGCCAACGGCAACATCACCGAGATCTACCCGGATGGCGCCTCGGCCAAACGGCCGCTGGACGAGGACGACTTCCAGGTGGTGTTCGGCGCCCGTGGCGAACTGGCCGGCTGGAACACCGACCTGAGTACCAGCTACAGCCGCGACTACATTCGCCTGACCACCTCACGCAACCTCAACGCCAGCTTCGGCCCCGAGAGCCCGACCACGTTCTACATGGGCAGCCAGACGTTCAAGCAGTGGGTCAATAACCTCGATTTCACCCAAGCGTTCGACATCGGCCTGGCCAAGCCGACCCAAGTGTCGTTCGGCGTCGAGCACCGCTTCGAAGACTGGAAACTGGGGCAGGGCGAGTACCTGTCCTGGGCGCGCGGCGACTACGTCTACACCAGCGGTCCCTTCGCCGGTCAGGAGCCCAACACCTCGTCGAGCGTGCGTGGCGTCAGCCCTGACGATGCCGGCCAGGCCGACCGCAATGTCTACGCGGGCTACGTCGATGTCGGCTTTTATCCCACCGACAAGCTCTACACCGCGGTGGCCCTGCGTCACGAGCGCTATGACGACTCGGCCGGCAGCACCACTAACGGCAAGCTGACCACCCGCTACGACTTCACCCCCGAGTTCGCCCTGCGCGCGACCGTGAGCAACGGCTTCCGCGCGCCATCGCTGGCGCAGAGTGTCTACCAGCAAAGTTCGGTGAGTTCCTACCAGGCCACCACCAACGGCTACACCCAGTACTACTACAAGCACCTGGCCCCTGACTCGCAAGTGGCCCAGGCACTCGGCGCCAAGGCGCTGAAACCGGAGAAATCGCAGAACTTCAGCGTCGGTTTCACCTGGCAGCCGCTGCCGCAGATGACCACCACCCTGGACGTCTACCAGATCAATATCGACGACCGCCTGGTGCTGTCCGACATCCTCACCGGCCGCGATGTCGTCGCGGTGATGGAGTCCTACGGCCTGCGTGATTTCAACGGCGCGCAGTTCTACACCAACGCTGTCGATACCCGCACCCGTGGCGTCGACCTGCTGACCGACTACCGCGCCGACTACGGCCAGTTCGGCCAGGTGCGCTGGAGCGCCGCGCTCAACCACAACGAGACCAAGATCGAAAGCATCAAGGACGACATCACCACGCCGTCGGGCAGCGGCGTTTTCGGCCACTCGGCCCAGGGCTACCTGCTGCGCGGCAACCCGCGCGACAAGATCATCCTCGGTGCCGACTGGCGTGTCGGCCAGTGGCGCAGCAACCTGCGGGTGACCCGTTTTGGCGAAGTGACCCAGCCGGGCTCGACCCAGGACACCGACCGTACCTTCGGCGCCAAATGGATCACCGACCTGAACGTCGGTTACGACTTCAGCAACGGCGTGTCGCTGGAAGTGGGGGCCAACAACCTGTTCGACGTGGTCCCCGACAAGAACGGCATCACCAGCAGCACCGGGCTGGGCCAATACGGCTACATCTCGCCGTTCGGCTTTGGTGGCGGCTACTGGTACACGCGCCTTGCCTACAACTTCTGAGGGACCATCGATGCACAGGAGAACCGTGCTCCAGACCCTCGGCACACTCACCGCGGGCGCCGCATTGGCGCCGCTGCTGGCGCGTGCCGGCCAACCCGACAACCGCAAGGCGAGGCACATGCCGGACATCAAGCGTAACCAATCCATCGTCATCAACGGCGCGACCCTCAACTACTCGATCGCCGGTGAAACCAATGAACAGCCACTGATCGTTCTCCACGGCGGTCGCGGTCAAGGCCAGCACGACGGCGTATTCGCCGCCCACGCCGCGTTTGGCGACCGCTACAAAGTCATCGGCTTCGACATGCGCGGCCACGGCCATTCGAGCGTGACGCCGCCGTTCACCTTCGATCAGATTGTCGAAGACATCGAGCAACTGCGCGTGACCCTCGGCGGCGGGCGCAAGCTGATCCTGCAGGGCGGCTCGTTCGGCGGCTTTATTGCCCAGGCGTATGCGGTGCGGTATC
Organism: Pseudomonas sp. 5P_5.1_Bac1; assembly: GCF_025466015.1. Taxonomy (NCBI): domain Bacteria; kingdom Pseudomonadati; phylum Pseudomonadota; class Gammaproteobacteria; order Pseudomonadales; family Pseudomonadaceae; genus Pseudomonas; species Pseudomonas sp. 5P_5.1_Bac1. Next base: position 40,985 of record NZ_JANLNX010000070.1, read on the forward strand.
CGCAACACCTGTCGCACCTGATCCTGCGCGGCACCGCGCCGAGCTATCGGCACGAGGTGGAGGCCACCGCCAACCTCAAGGCACGGGCGGCGAAGAAAGCGCCGATGGCCACCGAAGCCATGTTGCAGAAAATCTTCACGCCCACGCTTGTGGACGACGAAGAGTTCCGCCTGATCATGTTCGCCCTGGCGCCGATGTATGTGCCGGACGGCGTCGCCCCGGATCTGGACGGCCTGCTCGAACGCAGCCGCACCGGCATCTACCGGGCGAAAGTGCACAACGACCTGTACGAGCCCGAGGTATGGCATGCGTTTGATGTGGTTGAGCAACTGGCTCGGGTCAAATGCCCGGCGCTGGTGATCTGCGGCGCTGAAGACTGGATCTGCGATCCGGTGCAATCGAAGATCATCGCCGAGCACCTGCCGGGCGCCCGACTGGTTGTAGTACCCGGTGCAGACCATGCGATCCCTGCCGATGTGCTGTACCGCGAAACTGACCGCTTCCTGCACGGTTAGGTCGCCATAAAGGCACCGGGGCGGTGGTGTGGACCTCCGGTGCAACCGAATCCAACAACCTCGCCCTCAAGGGCATCGCCGCGTCGGCAGGGCAGCGACGACACATCATCTCCAGCCGGTTGGAGCACAAGGCGGTGCTGGACACCGTCAACCAGTTGGCGGGTGAAGGCTTCGACGTCACTTGGCTGGCCGTCGTCCGTTGCCATTCGTTTACCTTGAATAATGCCAATGCCGCCCATTGTGGCCCATCCACTAATAATTCCACTCAGCTTCAGGTGGCAGCCGACGGCCTCAACCTCCGACTCAACCCAGGCGTCTTGCCCGTAACACGCTTGAACGCCCGACTGAACGCCGCCTGAGACGTATAGCCCAAACGCTGCGCGACCTCTTCAATTGGCATCCTTTCCAGCGTCAGCCATTGGCTGGCAAGCCGCATTCGCACCTCGGTGACGTAGCGCAGCGGGGTCATGCCAATCGTCAATTGAAAACGCTCCGCAAAGACCGAGCGGGACGTATTGCATTGCTCCGCCAACTGCTCGACGGTCCAGTCGCGGCCCGGTTGTTGATGCAGCGCTAGAAGCGCACCTGCCAGCCGCGGATCGCGCAGGGCGGCAACCAGGCCGGAGGCGTTGCCGCAGGCGCACTCGACCCAACCTCGAACGACCATCGCGGCGACCACGTCGGCCAATCGCGCGAGGATACCGGCGAAGCCGACGCGTGCGGCGCTGACCTCGCGCTCCATGGTGGTGAGAATAGGCACCAGCCCGGGGTAACGCTGGCCACCGGCATCAATCAGCATCAGGCCCGGCATCAGCTTGCCGAGGCCATGGAGGCTGCCCAATTCGAATTCCATGCATCCACTGAACAAAAGCGTGGCCGGCATGGGGCCGGCATCGGTTCCGGTGTCCACCGCGCTGACGGTGTCGCCGAGAGGCTCACCGTCCAGAAGGTCGATGTCCTGCACGGGCACGTGCGTATGCGAGAGCAATTGATGGGCCGCGCCATGGGCGATGAAGACGGCGTTACCGGCGGACAGCGCATAGGTTGTCCCGTCTTCCATGCGCAGCACCGTGTTGCCGACCGCCAGAAAATGGAACCAGGCATGCCCGGGTTTGGCAGCGAAGCCCAAGCCGAAGGCCGGGCCCGCCTGGATACGCCGGTACTCGACACCGCGCAGGCGCATGCCGCGCAACAGCTCGTTGATGAGATCGGAAGAGAGGGCAAATGGGTCTGTCGGCATTGTTCAGGTGTTTTGGTCAAAAAGTTGAGCTTTTCGATCATAGATCATCCGAATTCTCGCGCCTAGACTGCGGGTCGCACTTGAAGATTGGGAGATCCGTGCAATGACTGACCTTGTATGCAATGCCGTACCCGACAGCCGTTCCGGCGCCGGGCCGGATGCAGAACCTGCAACCCCCGCGTGGATGGCCGTATTCTCGTTGGCCATGGGCGTGTTTGGCTTGCTGACCGCTGAGTACCTTCCGGCCAGCCTGTTGACGCCGATGGCGACCGAGTTGGGGGTATCCGAAGCGCTGGCTGGCCAAGCGGTCACGGTGACAGCCGTGGTGGCGCTGTTCGCCGGCCTGTTGGTGCCGGGCCTGACTCGCAGTATCGATCGGCGCTGGGTGTTGCTGGGTTTTTCCACGTTGATGATCGCTTCCAATCTGTTGGTCGCCGTTTCCTCCAGTTTTGCGGTGCTGTTGTTGATGCGTATCTTGCTGGGCATCGCGCTTGGCGGGTTTTGGAGCATGGCGGCGGCGGTGGCGATGCGCCTGGTGCCGGGGGCTTTGTTGCCGCGAGCGCTCTCGATCATTTTCAGCGGCATCGCCATCGGGACGGTGGTTGCGGTCCCGCTGGGCAGTTATCTGGGCGGGCTGTATGGCTGGCGCAGCGCGTTCTTTGCAGCGGCGGCGGTGGGGGTGGCGACCCTGGTTTTCCAGTCACTCACGCTGCCGAGCCTTGCGCCGCGTCAGCCGGCACGCCTGCGCACGGTGCTTGAGGTGTTGCAGCGGCCAGGCATTGCAATGGGGATGTTCGGTTGTGTGCTGGTGCACAGCGGCCACTTCGCGATGTTCACGTATGTTCGGCCATTCCTCGAAGGTACGACCGGCATTGGCCCACAGGGGCTGTCGTTGATGTTGCTGGGTTTTGGTGTGGCGAACTTTGTCGGCACATTGGTGGCCGGGTGGATGCTTACCCGTCACCCGTTGGCCACCCTGGTGTTGATGCCTGCGCTGGTGGGCGTTGCGGCACTGGCGCTGGTCCTGTTGCCGGCGTCGGTGCCAGGGCAGGCCGTTCTGCTGGCGGTCTGGGGCCTGGCCTTTGGGGGTGTGCCGGTAGCGTGGTCGAACTGGGTCGCCAGCGCGGTTCCTGACCAGGCGGAAAGCGCCGGGGGCATGGTGGTAGCGTCTGTACAGTCGGCCATCGCCACGGGCGCTGCCGCTGGTGGGGCAATGTTCAGCCTCGGTGGCAGCGCAGGCGTATTCGTGGCGGCGGCCGTGCTGATGCTGCTGGCCGCGCTGCTGATTGCACTGCGTGTGCGCGTTCCTTCAGTAGATGGTGCTGTGCTGAACGGGTCGGCACTCCATTTGTGATTTAGCTCTCCACGCGGCGCCGATCAGCCATAGCGGCTTGGCTACTCGGCCAACTACCGGCGACCCAAAGCTGACAGAGCTGAGGCTCAGGTTTAACTTGAGCAAGCCGGTCACGGCCCCAACCTCTACATTCTCAGCCCGCTACCCAGTGTTCAGTATGCTCGATAGTGCGGAAAACCAGCCTGGTCAAGTTTGTAGATGATGGGAGCGGTAGCATCCATATCCATCTGCAGGTTGGGGCTGCTATAGGCACTTTGCGGACGTTGGCGGAGTGCCGCAAACGGCCAAGCCAAAAGCGAACGTGCCAGGCAGTTCTCCATGAAACGGTAGAGCAAAGGTTGTTGGTGCTTACTCTGATGTATCCAACGCAGCGTTCTTGCGCAATTGATCCAGGTAATCGACCCACTGTTGGGCTGCCTCCCGCCGCTGCGCCAGCAGTTGCGCGCGCATATACTGCGCCCAGCGCGCCTGGCATACGGTGAGACAACGACAACTCGAGCACAATCGGATCGATCCCCAAATGCTCGTGGGCGATGGTGCGGTAGGTGGCGCGAAAGCCGTGGGCGGTGATGTTGTATTCCGGCCACATTCGTTGAAATGACTTGAGTATGGAGGTCGGGTTGATCGGCCGCCCAGGGTAGATTGGCGAGACAAGAACCCAGCCGTTGCCGGCCTCATCCACCACGCGGCGTTTGTGCAGCTCGCGCAGCAGCTCGAGCGCCTGCTCCGGCAACGGCACGATGTGCTTGCTCTTGTCCAGATGACGGGTCTTGCTGACCACATAACGCCAGTCGGCGCTGATCAGATCAACATCTTCCCAGCGCATCTTGACCAACTCGCCCGGGCGAACCGGCAGCATCAGCAGCAGGCGCATTGCGGTGGGAATGCTGCTTGGGTCGAGCTCATCCAGACGCAGTAGAAACCGACCCAGGTCGGCCGGTCGCTCGATCGCCGGATTGCTGACTATCACATGGCGGATTTTGAGCTCCTCGGTGTTGCTCAGTGCCACGTTATGCTCCACCCAACCACGCCCTTCAGCGAAGCCAAGCACGGCGCGGATGATGGTGCGCACGCGCTTGGCCATGGCCATGATGCGGCGCTGGCGCAGTTCAGTGATGATGCCTGTGATGTGCTCGAGCTTGATCTCACCGACGGGGATGCGGCCGATCGTGGGCAGGATGTGGTTGTTCAGGGCGCCGCGAAAGCCGACGAGCGATTTGCTCACCAGATCAGGAGTTTTGAAGGCCAGCCACTGCGCCGCCACGTACTCGAAGGTGCGCTCTTCGTTGAGCAACTGTGCCTCGATTTTAGCGATTTTAGCCTTGAGCGGAGCGATTTGGTTGGCGACGTCCCGCCGCGCTGCACGGGCGATTACGCGCGCGTCCTTCAAACCGATATCGGGATAGCGGCCTATCTTACGCGCGCGTCCTTCAAACCGATATCGGGATAGCGGCCTATCGCGAAGACATTCTCTTTGCCGTGTAGGCGGTATTTCATCCGCCAGTACTTCGAGGCCGGCTTACCCGCTTTAAGGGAGGCCTTGACCTGCAGAAACAGTCCTGGCACTTCGCCGTCGGCATATTTCCCGATTCGGTTACCGTGCGGAGGAAGGCATCGCTGAGTTTTCGCCGGAACGCCGGTGCAGTATCGGGCGGCATAGTATGGGGGTACCGTTTTTTATAAGGTCGACTTGTACCCCCAACGATACCCCCAAGACCTCTGGACACTACTGGAATGTGACGGACGGTAGTGGACGAATTGTTTGGCTAACATACTGTTTTAATGGATTTTTTGGAATTCAGTGGAAGTCTGTTACAAGCTATCCGGGTCCCCGAAGAACATCTGAATCCTCGACCGCAACCACTTCTCCCCCGGATCATTGTCCTGCGCCCCGCGCCAGGCCATATGCAGTTCGAAGGTCCGCGCCTCCAGCGGCAGTTCTTCGGCGCGCAGGCCGCCGGCGGCGGTGAGGATGTCGGCGGTGTAGTCGGGGACGGTGGCGACGATGTCGGTGCCGGTAAGCAGGCTGCCCAGGCCATTGAACTGTGGCACCGCCAACACCACGTGGCGTTCGCGGCCAAGCTTTTGCAGTTCTTCATCGATGAAGCCGCTGAGGTCGCCGGCGAAGGACACCAGTGCATGGGGCCGTTTGCAGAAATCATCAAGGCTCAGCGAGCCGGGCACGCTGTCGGCCCGCAGCAGTTTCGGCTTGCTGCGTCGCAGCACCTTGCGTTTGGCGTTGGCCGGCAGGTCGGCGGTGTAGCTGACGCCGACGGAGATTTCGCCGGAGGCGAGCAGGGTCGGCATCAACAGGTAATTCACCCGGCGCACCACCAGCACGACGCCCGGCGCCTCGGCACGGACGCGCTTGAGCAGCAGTGGCAGCAGGGCGAATTCGGCGTCGTCCGACAGGCCGATGCGGAACACGTTGGTGCTGGTCGCCGGATCGAAGTCGGCAGCGCGGCTGACGGCGGTGGAGATGGAGTCCAGCGCCGGCGAGAGCAGGGCGAAGATCTCCGTTGCCCGCGCCGAAGGCTCCATGGCACGTCCGGTGCGGACGAACAGCGGGTCATCGAACAGGGTACGCAGCCGCGACAGCGCGGCGCTGATCGCCGGCTGGCCGAGGAAGAGTTTTTCCGCAGCCCGGGTGACGCTGCGTTCGTGCATCAGGGTCTCGAAGACGATCAGCAGATTGAGATCGACGCGGCGCAGGTCGTTACGGTTCATCGGCTTCGCTTCGCTGGCGGTTCGGGGCAAGGGGTGAATCTTACGAGCAAAGGCTGTTACCCTGCACCGTAAATTGTGGCTGTGTGCCAGTGTACGGCAAGCAGCCCGGCATGAGCCCAATCGATGACAAGCATGTCGACTATTAATGACCACTGATGGTCTAACCGTGAAAGCCCCGATAGAGTTCAGGGCATTAGAGGTTCACTAGGCGAGGTTTGCGATGTCCCGCATGATCCGTTTCCACAAGTTCGGTCCGGCCGAGGTGCTCAAGATCGAAGAGCAACCAACACCCGCACCGGCTGCCGGGGAAGTGCAGATTCGTGTCCAGGCGATCGGCGTCAGTTGGTATGACGTGCTCTGGCGGCAGAATCTGGCGCCGTCCCAGGCGCGTCTGCCGGTCGGCATCGGCCATGAGATGGCGGGCGTGGTGACGGCGGTGGGCGAAGGTGTCGATGACCTGGCGGTGGGCGACAAGGTCGCCAGCTTCCCGGCCAGCAGCCCCAACGATCACCCGGTCTACGGCGAAATCATCGTTCTGCCGCGGCTGGCGCTGACCCGCTACCCCGATATCCTGACCCCCATCGAAGCCAGCGTGCACTACACGCCGCTGCTGATGGCCTATTTCGCCTACGTCGATCTGGCCCGTGCCAAGGCCGGGCAGACTGCGCTGGTCACTGATGCCAGCCACTGCGCCGGCCCTTCGTTCGTGCAACTGGGCAAGGCCCTGGGTCTGAAGGTGATTGCTGCCACCCGCGACGCCGAACAGCGCGAGCCGCTGCTCAAGCTGGGCGCCGACAAGGTGATCGTCACCGAGGAGCAGGATCTGCTCATGCAGATCAACAAGTACACCGACAACCGTGGGGTCGACATGGTCCTGGACGGGCTCGGCGGGCCGCAGATGTCGCTGCTCGGAGATGTCCTCGCACCGCGCGGCAGCCTGGTTCTGTACGGCCTGCAGGGTGGCAACCAGACGCCATTCCCGGCCTGCGCGGCGTTCCAGAAGAACATCCAGTTCTTTGTCCACTGCATCAGCAACTTCACCGGCAAGCCGGAGTTGGGCATCACCCAGGACCAGGTCGCCCTGCACCGGGCGCTGCGGGATATCAACCAGTTCACCGCTGACCGCCAGTTGCTGCCGCAAATCATCCAGGTCTACCCGTTCGAGCGTGTCGTCGACGCTCACCGGCATATGGACGAGTGCCCGTGTGGTGGTCGTGTAGTACTGGAACTGCCCGACGCCTGACAGTATTTTCAGCTCCCTCCTGCAAAGCCCGAGAATATGCTCGGGCTTTTTTGTGAAAATTACCTCCTAAAATTTCAGAAATTTCCTATTAGTCTTATGCGGACTAAGGACTTTGCTTCGGCTATGTTGTTGCTGTGGGAATAAAGGTATTCCAGTGTCCGTAGAATTACGCTGCGCTGTGCAAAAGTATCAGTTGCATCAGGCCGCAGAGGACTTCCCGCACGTAATCAAACCCGCCTTGCCGTTGTCGTCTCAAGGAGCGAGATATGTACGTTGAATTATTGATTGCCTTGAATTCCAGCCGGAGCAGGCGCGTTCCGGGTGTCGGGGCTTCCGGCGAAGCCTGTCGGGAGTGCGTGTTTAAGTGTGTTGGTTGGGATGTAAGAAACTTCCTGCAAGCTGGAATTAGATTCCTACATTGAAAGTAAAAATTGAATCCGAAGAGAAGGAGAGTTTCTTCTTTGGGCATCTTTTCGGGTGTGTTTCCAGTTTTCAATAGTTGCAATAAATATCAGGGAAATACTATGGGCGCGATTCATGACCAAGCCATGCAATATGTCTATCAGCAAGTCCTGCAGCGACTGCTCGAACGCCTGACCCAGGGCCAACGCGCGTCCTTGCAGTTGCTGATCCAGCGGCTAATGGTGATTGCCGGAGGTCTTGAATGCATCCATGGGTTGAAGGTCATGCTGGTGCACACCGGCAGTCAGGACAGCACCCACACGCTGGCCTTTCTCAGGGCTGCGCAACTGAGCCTGGCGGCACGCTCGCCCGGCACGTTCAACCTGCGGGTGGCCACGGCGCGGCATACCGATATGCCCGCCGTCGTGCTGAGCAACATCGAGCGGGCGTTCGCCGCGCTGGTGGTGCATGACGATCCGCGGGTCGAGCTGCTGATGGTCGATGATGGCCAGGTGCGTCCCTTCGATGCCCGTCAGGCAATTTCCCGGCCGCAGCAGCAGGCGGACCGCCACGCGGTGCTGATGGCGGGTCATCTGACGCCGGGCCACCCGCACCTGGCCCTGACCCACCGCCATTACCTCGACCTGGCCGACCTGCATCGCCTCGGCGCAGCCTGGAACGGCGGTGTCGACGTGCTGGTCAGCGGTGACCCCGGTCCACGGCGCAAGCGCTTTCTTGCCGGTGCCCTGCGGATGATGCGTGAGGTCGGGCTGCCGCGGGTGCGGCCGGTCGAGGCCTTTCCTCGCGCCTTGTTCGAGCTGGCCTGCGCTGTGCGCCAGGAATACCGGGCGCCTGCGTCTGTCGATGGTGTAGCGGAAAAGCCCGAAGCGCCCGAACCTCGCAGCCGCATGCCGCGCTTTATCGCCGTGGACGACCTGGTCCACGACCCGTCCTGTGGCTCCGGGCAGCTTCTGCTCGAATTGCTGCGCTATCGCCACGATGAATGGTCGTTCGCGTTTCCCGTCACGGAGCCCGGCAACCCGTTGTTGCGCGCGCATCTGCAGGGCCTGCGCAGCGAGTTCGTCGACGGGCGCTGCTATCAGGATGGGCTTGAAGACTGCTTGCGACGTGCGCAAGAGGGGATGCAGCGCGAGCAATTGCCGATGGCCCTGCGTGAACAGTTGCTCGGGCCCTGGCAGAAGGCCGATGACCTGTTGCAGGTAAGGCGTCTTGTCGGAGATTTTGCCTCGCAGGCGTTTGGTGCCAGCGAGGCGCAACTGATCTGCCTGCTGTTCTCGCCCTTCGTCAGCCAGGGCAGGGCGCTGGAGGGCTTTTTGCGGCGCTGTCACCCGGGGATGGTGGTGGCGTTGCCTTATCTGCACAAGGCCCTGCACGGGCAGCCGTCGTCGGAGTCGGTGGTGCAATGGCTGACCGGCACCAGTGGGCTGCCAATGGCCACGCTGCAGGCGCTGTATCGGCGCAAGGCGCTGATCGAGGCATGCGCGGACGCGCCCGACCATTGATCTTGTGCGGTTGCCAATAGCGCTGATCTGTATGTATAACCAGTGTCCGTTTTCCGTTGGTTGCACCGCTCGTGATCGCCCACTCCGTCAACGACCCGCTTTATTACCTGCACAATTTCCGCCAAGTGCTGGACTGGCTGCGTGCGCGCTACACCGATTTGCTGGATGCCGGCGAACACGCCTTCATCGAGCAATTCGAGCGCCTGCCGCAGGCCAGCCAGGCGTTGTTGGTGCGGATGGTGATGCGCAAAGGCGTGCTGTTCCGTGAGCGCCGGCTGGTCTACTCCGAGATAGGTGCGCCCCGCGAGGCGCTGGAACCCTTGCTGGCGCTGGGCTGGGTAGATGATGACGCGCCCTTGGGGCTGGATGCGCTGTTCGAGGTATTGCTCAAGGAGGAAATCAGTACCTGTTTTGCCGCCGTGCTGAGCCGACCCAAAGCTGCCAAGCACGAGCTGTTCGAGCAGTTGCACGAGCAGTTTCCCGAGCCGCGGCCGTTACGGCAGTGGTGGCCGGACTGCGAGGAGGCGATCTATGTGCTGCGCCAGCAGGCGCTCTGCGACCGCCTGCGGCTGATGTTCTTCGGCAACCTCTATCAGGATTGGTCTGAATTTGTCCTCGCCGACCTGGGTTTGCTGCGCTATGAGCAAGTGCGTTTCAGCACTGATTCCCGGGCCTTGCGCGAGCGGGCCGATATCGAGTTGTGCCTGACGTTGCATGCCTGTGCCGAGCAACTGGAAAGCGAACCGGATATCGACCTGTTGCTCGGACAGCTGGCCGCCCTGAGCACGGCCAACCCGTGGCTGGAGCGCCGCCGGGCACGCGTTCAATACCAGCTTGCCTACCACTGCGAGCGCCAGGGCGACTGGCCGCGGGCGTTGCTGATCTATCCGGACTGCGCCCACCCGCAGGCGCGGGAGCGGCATATCCGCGTGCTCGAGCGCAGCGGCGATTACCCCGCAGCCCTCGAATTGGCGCTGCTGGCCGCGGAGCAGCCGGGCAACGCCGCCGAAGCTCAGGCGCTGAGCCGGATTTTGCCGCGGCTCAAGCGCAAGCTCGGCGGTCCGCCGCAGTCACGGCGCAAGCCGCACGTAATCAGTCGCCTGGACCTGTGTCTCTCGCAGGAGCTGGCGGCACTGGGCGTGGAGCGGGCCGTCCAGGTTCACCTGGAACAGGCCGAGGCGGCGCCGGTTCACTATGTCGAGAACACCCTGTTCAACAGCCTGTTCGGCCTGCTGTGCTGGAGCGCGATCTTCGCGCCGCTGCCCGGTGCGTTCTTCCACCCGTTCCAGAGCGGCCCGCAAGACCTGCTGGATGCCGGCTTCCAGGCTCGCCGCGCGGAGCTGTTCGCCGATTGCCTCGGGCAACTGGAGGATGGCCGCTACCGCCAGACCATTCTCGCCAACTACGCCGCCAAGCACGGCCTGCAATCACCGTTCGTGTACTGGGAGCTGCTGACCCTGGGATTGTTGGAACAGGCACTGGAATGCCTGCCGCCCGCGCACCTCAAGCAGTGCTTCCTGCGTTTGCTGGAGGATATCCAGGCCAATCGCGCCGGCATGCCCGACCTGATCCAGTTCTGGCCCGAAGAGAAACGCTACCGGATGATCGAGGTAAAAGGCCCCGGCGACCGCCTGCAGGACAACCAGCTGCGCTGGATCGAATTCTGCTCCACCCACGGGCTGCCGGTGGATGTCTGCCACGTCGAATGGGCGAGCCCGTGAGCTATCGGGTGGCGGTGCGCACCTTGTGCGAGTTCACCGCCAAGGTCGGCGACCTGGACCTGCGGTTTACCCCGTCACCCACTGCGCAGGAAGGGGTGGCCGGGCATCGCCGGGTGGTGGGGCGGCGCGGCAGCGACTACGAGGCCGAGGTTGCGCTGGACGGGGTATTCGGCAGCCTTGAAGTCCGTGGCCGTGCCGACGGCTATGCGCCGGGCCGCAATTGCCTGGAAGAGATCAAGACCCATCGCGGTGACCTGAACACCCAGCCGGACAACCACCGGCAATTGCACTGGGCACAGGCGCGGGTCTATGGCTGGCTGATGTGCCAGCAGCGCAACCTGGCAACGATCAACCTGGCGCTGGTCTACCTGGATGTCGACAGCGACCAGGAAACCCGTTTCGAATGCACCGCCAGCGCCGCCGAGCTCGAAGCCTATTTCCACCAGCTATGCGGACGCTTCGTACAGTGGGCCGAGCAACAAAGCCGGCGCCTGACGCTGCGCGATGCCGGGCTGCAGACGTTGGGCTTTCCCTGGCCGGCGTTTCGCAAGGGGCAACGGGAGCTGGCCGAGACCGTGTACAAGGCGGTCAGCACCGGTCGCTGCCTGATGGCCCAGGCCACCACGGGCATCGGCAAAACCCTCGGCACGCTGTTTCCGTTGCTCAAGGCCATGCCCCGCCAGCCGCTGGACAAGATCCTCTTTCTCACCGCCAAGACCCCGGGCCGCGGGCTGGCCCTGGATGCGCTGCGTCAGGTAATGGCGGCCGATCCCGAGCTGGCCCTGCGTAGCCTGGAGCTGGTCGCTCGCGACAAAGCCTGTGAATACCCCGGCACCGCCTGCCACGGCGACGCCTGCCCGTTGGCCAAAGGCTTTTATGACCGCCTGCCAGCCGCCCGCGAGGCAGCGATGCGCCTGCCGCTGCTGGACAAAACCCAGGTCCGCGAACTGGCCCTGGCTCATCAGGTCTGTCCGTACTACCTCGCCCAGGAACTGGCACGCTGGGTCGATGTGCTGGTGGCGGACTACAACTACTACTTCGACCAGAGTGCGTTGCTGTTCGGCCTTGCGCAGACCGATCAATGGCGTCTGGCGCTGGCGGTGGACGAGGCGCACAACCTGGTGGAGCGGGCGCGGCAGATGTACAGCGCCAGCCTTGACCAGGGCCAGTTACAGGCCTTGCGCCGCGAACCGCCGGCGGGCATGGCCAGCGCCTTGCAGAGCCTCAACCGCGAATGGAACCGCCTGCACAAGGAACAGGTGGCGCCGTATCAGGCGGGCAACGAGCTGCCGACGGCGTTTCTCAAGGCGTTGCTGCGCTGCGTCGGTCTGGTCCAGGAATTGATGAATCGCACGCCCCAGGCGGTGGACCCGGCGCTGTTGCAGTTTTTCTTCCAGGCTTTGCAGTTCCTGCGTTTGAGCGAGGTGTTCGACGAGCACTTCCTGTTCGACATCAGCAAGCGCAACGGGGCAGGGCGCCGCAGCCTTTCGACCCTGTGCCTGCGCAATGTGGTGCCGGCACCGCTGCTGGCCCCGCGTTTCGCCGCCGCGCGCAGCGCCGTGCTGTTTTCCGCCACGCTCAGCCCACGGCATTTCTACGCCGACCTGCTGGGCATACCTGCCGACACGGCCTGGCTGGAGGTCGAATCGCCTTTCGTGGCCGAGCAGTTGCAGGTGCGTATCGTCAGCGAGGTGTCCACCCGCTACCAGCACCGCCAGGCTTCCCTGGCGCCCATCGTTGAACTGATTGCCCGCCAGTTTCGCGATCAGCCGGGTAATTACCTGGCGTTCTTCAGCAGCTTCGAATACCTCCAGCAGGTGTCGGCGCTGCTGGCCGAGCGTTATCCGGGCATCGAGCAGTGGTCGCAATCCTCGGGCATGGATGAAGAGCAGCGTCAGGGCTTTCTCGATCGCTTTGTCGAAAACGGCCACGGCATTGGTTTTGCGGTGCTCGGCGGGGCGTTCGCCGAGGGCGTGGACCTGCCGGGAACGCGCTTGATCGGCGCCTTCATCGCCACCCTCGGGCTGCCCCAGGTCAATCCGGTGAACGAGCAACTCAAACAGCGCATGGCGGCATTGTTCAGTTCAGGCTTCGACTACACCTATCTCTACCCAGGTGTGCGCAAGGTGATCCAGGCGGCCGGGCGGGTGATCCGTGGCACCGAGGATCGTGGCACCGTCATGCTGATCGACGACCGTTTCGCTGAAGCCCGCGTGCAACGGATGTTTCCGGCCTGGTGGGCGCCTCAGGATAAATAGTCAGGTGGCGTGGATCTTCATCGTCGCCTTGTAGTCGAAGTGCCAGTAAACTGCGTGATTTCATCACCCCGAAACTCTTTTCTTGAGGTTTTGCATGAAGCTCAGTCCTCTGGCTGGCAAGTTGGCTCCCGCTTCCGTACTGGTCGATATCCCGCGTCTGTTGACCGCTTACTACACTGGCCAGCCCGATGTGGGCGTGGCCACCCAGCGGGTCGCCTTCGGCACCTCCGGCCATCGCGGCAGTTCCTTCGACCTGAGTTTCAACGAGAACCATGTGCTGGCTATCAGCCAGGCCATCTGCCTGTACCGCCAGGCCCAGGGCATTGATGGCCCGCTGTTCATCGGCGCCGACACCCACGCGCTGTCGACCCCGGCCCTGGCCAGTGCTCTGGAAGTGCTGGCGGCCAATGGCGTCGAAGTGATGCTGTCGAAGGACGACGAGTACACCCCGACCCCGGCCGTGTCCCACGCGATCATCTGCTACAACCGCGGCCGCACCGCCGGCCTTGCCGACGGCATCGTCATCACACCGTCGCACAACCCGCCGCAGAGTGGCGGCTTCAAGTACAACCCGCCCAATGGCGGCCCGGCCGACAGCCATGTGACCAAGTGGGTCGAGGCCAAGGCCAACGAACTGCTGGCCGACGGCCTCAAGGGCGTCAAGCGCCTGCCTTACGAGCAGGCACTGAAGGCGGCCACCACCCATCGCCATGACTATGTCGGCAGCTACGTCGCCGATCTGGTCAACGTCATCGATTTCGATGCCATTCGCGGTGCCAACCTGCGCCTGGGCGTCGATCCGCTGGGCGGCGCGGGCGTGCGCTACTGGTCGGCAATCGCCGATCACTACAAGCTCAACCTGGAAGTGGTCAACGCCGAGGTCGATCCGACCTTCCGCTTCATGTCGGTGGACTGGGACGGCCAGATCCGCATGGACCCGTCCTCGCCGTACGCCATGCAAGGCCTGATTGGCCTGCGTGACCGTTTCGACGTGGCCTTCGCCTGCGACCCGGACCACGACCGCCACGGCATCGTCACTCCGACCGGTGGCCTGCTGGCGCCGAACAACTACCTGGCCGTGGCCATCGACTACCTGTTCCAGAACCGTCCGCAGTGGCGTGCCGATGCCGCGGTCGGCAAGACCGTGGTCAGCAGCGGCCTGATCGACCGGGTCACCGCGCGTCTGGGCCGTCGCCTGTACGAAGTGCCGGTGGGCTTCAAGTTCTTCGCCGACGGCCTGTTCGACGGCTCGCTGGGCTTCGGTGGCGAGGAGAGCGCGGGTGCGTCGTTCCTGCGCAAGGACGGCAGCGTCTGGACCACCGACAAGGACGGCCTGATCCCGGCACTGTTGGCGGCTGAAATTACCGCTCGTACCGGCCGTGACCCGAGCCAGGCCTATGCCGAACTGACCGCCGAACTGGGCGAGCCGTTCGCCACCCGCGTCGAGGCCAAGGCCAATCCGCAACAGAAGGCCCTGCTGGGCAAGCTGGCGCCGGAGCAGGTCAAGTCCACCGAACTGGCGGGCGAGCCGATCCAGCAGATCCTCAGCCATGCGCCGGGCAACGACCAGGCCATCGGCGGCCTGAAAGTGATGACCGCCAACGGCTGGTTCGCCGCGCGGCCGTCGGGCACCGAGGACATCTACAAGATCTACGCCGAAAGCTTTATCGACGATGCGCACCTGCAGCGTCTGGTGAGCGAGGCGCAGGAGCTGGTGGACAAAGCGATTTCCTGACCCCGATCGCCGGCAAGCCGGCTTCCACCTTGTGGGAGCCGGCTTGCCGGGCGCCTTGCCGCAGCGATGACCTTTCTCAAATCCCCCTGCTAATTCCCTGATTTTCCAGACAATCAGTTCTGTCCCATTGCGCCCGAATGGGGTAAAACTTCCGGCTTATGTGATTTTCCAGCCGGAGCCGGTGTGTCAGACAAGCTTCCCCCGCAACCCCTCGAATTGACCCCTCCCGCCCAGTTGCCGTGGATTCGGCGCCTCACCGCGCGCCTGCTTGGCCGTGGCCTCAACCGCCTGCGGGCGCAACACCGTGATTCGTGGTTCCAGGGCCATGCCAGTGGTCAGCGCACTGGCCACGCTGATGGCCTGCGCGAGGGTTACGACCAGGGGCGTGTCGATGGCTACGAAGCCGGGCGTCAGGTGCTGGTGATCCGCGACACCCGCCCCGACGGCCATGGCATTCCCGGCCTTGACGACAGCCTGTTCGACGACTGGCGCCTGCCGCTCACCGCCGAGCTGAAGAAGCGCTTCAAGGCCGATGTCGCCCGGCACCTGCCGGAGCACGCCCAACCCAGCGCCGCGCAGTGGAAGATGATCTTCAGCGACACGCCTTCCACTTGTGTCATCGCCGGCGCGGGAGCGGGCAAGTCCACTTCACTGGTGCTGCGCATCCTGCTGCTGCGCCATTACCTGGGCTACGAGCTGGACGCCATGACCGTGGTGACGTTCACCCGCGAGTCGCGCAAGGACTTCATTGCCCGTCTGCTGCAGGTGTTCAGCCTCTGGCAGGTGGCGTTGAACCCGGCGCAGGCGCGGGAGCTGGTGCGCACCTTCCACTCGCGGATCCTGCCGCTGGTGCGCAGCCTGCCGGGATTCAGCCAGGTGCGCGCTTTCGAGACCCTCGGCAACGAGCTGCCCGCCGGCGCCGAAGCTGATGCCGAGAGCAACCCCTTCGACCTGCGCATCAACGACGCCCAGCGTCAGCAACTCAACCTGTGCTACCGCGACCTGCTGCGGGCCAATCCGCGTTTTGCCGCATTGATCGGCGGGCTGCGCCGCGAGGCGGTGCAACTGAAGTCGCTGGAAAAAGACCATCCCGACGTGCAGAAACGCATGGCGGTGACCCAGCTCTCGGCCAGTCGCGATGAAGAACTGTGCGACACCATCGAAGACCTGTGGTTTGGCGCCGGTGCCTGGCCCATCAAGGGCATCGAGCCGAGCCGTGAGACGGTCGAAATCAACGGTAGCCGTTTCCACTTCCATGGTCATATCGCCGAGCTGGATGCCTGGGTGGTGCTGGGCTTCGATCCCGGGGAAAACCAGCAGTACAAACGCCCGAGCGCCAAGCTGCCGGTGTGGGCGGAGTGGGTGATCAAGCGCACCCTGTTTCAAGCTTTCTGCGATAAGCCTGTGATTTGGTTGGAAAACTATGCTGCCGCAAAGCGCCTGACGGCGTCCCTGGCGGGCGATGCGGTGGCCGGGCCGGGCTTCGACTACAAGGTCAAGGGCGAGCTGGCTGCAGTGCCGCTGCTGGATGCTTTCGTCACGGCGGCGGGCTTTATCGAAAACCTGGGGCTGGATGTCGCGGTCGCGGTGAGTGGCATGAGCTTCCCGCAGGGCGATAGCGATGCGCAGTTCTTCGAGGCCCTGAGCCTGTACTGGAAGGCGCTGGAGGACCATCTGCTGGGGCAGTCGCCGCCGGTGATGAGCTACAACCGCATGTTCGCCCTGTTCGGCGAGAACAACCCCGAGAACCTGCGGCTGCTGCCCGACCCGCTGCTGCGGCCGCTGGCGCACCTGATGGTCGACGAGTTCCAGGATGTCTCGCCGCAGATTGTTTCCTGGCTGCGGGCCAGCCTGCGGGAGATCCGTCGTCGTGGCCCGGCCATGCAGGTCGGGCGCAAAGCGCAGCATTCCTCGCTGCTCTGCGTGGGCGATGACTGGCAGTCGATCTATGGCTGGCGCGGCAGCTCGCCGAAGTACTTCATGGAGTTCGCCAAGACCTTCGTCGCGCCTACCAGCACCCGGGTGATGCTCACCGACAACTACCGTAGCCACCAGCACATCATTGATGCCGCCGAGCATATCGTGAAATCCGCGCCGTCGATCACTGGCAAAAAGGCCAAGGCGGTGGGGGCGGCCGCTGAAGAGCGCTGGCCGGTGCACGTTCAGGAACGGGACGAGGCGGCACTGGCGCAGCAGGTGATGGAGCACTACCGGCGCGGCGATTCGATCATGATCCTGTTTCGAAAAGGTTCTGATAAGACATTGATTTCAGAGCATATTCAGTCTGTAGTTAATGTTGATTCTAGCTTGCCGCCCGGGCAACGTCGGCTGCGCCAACTGACCTATCACAGTGCCAAGGGGCTGCAGGCGGACGCGGTGTTCATGCTCGGGGATTGCCAGTATGTGACCCGTTCGCCGTACAAGAATCAGGTCTACCGACTGGCGGGACTGGGCCGCTCGGGTGATCTGGAAGCCTTCGATACGGCGCAGAAGGAAGAGATCCTGCGGCTGGCCTATGTCGCGATTACCCGGGCGGTGCGCCACTGCTACTGGCACGTGGAAGTGCCTAACGGAGAGCAGGCGAACCTGCCCCGGGCTTCGGTGCAGGTGGATGGGAAGAAGGCGTTCTTCGAGGATTTGCGCGTTACAACCAGTAGGTCACAGCCCACCAGCCCAAGCCGCCCATGACAACGGTATACGGCAACGCCATCCACACCATCCGCCCGTAAGATAGCCGGATCAGCGGCGCAATGGCCGAGGTCAGCAGGAACAGGAACGCCGCCTGGCCGTTCGGCGTGGCCACGCTGGGCAGGTTGGTGCCGGTGTTGATCGCCACGGCCAGGGTTTCGAAATGCTCGCGACTCATGGCGCCGTCGAGGAACGCCTGCTTGACCTCGGTGATGTAGATGGTGGCGACGAACACGTTATCGCTGATGGCCGAGAGCAGGCCGTTGGCGATGAACAGCATGCCCGGCTGCTGCTCCGCCGGCAGCGCCAGCACCGCCTGGATCAGCGGGGTGAACAGCGCCTGCTGATGAATCACCGCGACCACGGCGAAGAACACCACCAGCAGCGCGGTGAACGGCATGGCGTCCTGGAAGGCCCGGCCCAGGCGGTGCTCATCGGTGATGCCGGTGAACGAGGTGATCAGCACGATCACCAGCAGGCCGATCAGGCCCACTTCGGCAATGTGCAGCCCCAGGCAGACGATCAGGATCAGCGCGGCAATCCCCTGCACCAGCAGCGCGGCGCGTTGCTGGGCGGTGCGCTGGGCATCGTCTTCGGCGGCGTAGGCGGCGAGTACCTGGCGCACGCGGTCCGGCAGCAGGGTGCCGTAGCCGAACCAGCGCAGCTTCTCCAGCAGCACACAGGTCACCAGGCCCGCCACCAGCACTGGCAGCGATACCGGCGCGACCTTGAAGAAGAAGTCCTGGAAGTGCCAGCCCATCTCATGCCCGATCAGCAGGTTCTGCGGCTCGCCCACCAGTGTGCACACGCCACCCAGCGCGGTGCCCACGGCGCCGTGCATCAGCAGGCTGCGCAGGAACGCGCGGAATTGCTGCAGGTCTTCCCGGGCCAGTTCGGGAATCTGCTGGTCGCTGTCGATCTGTGCATCGCCCCGCGGATTGCTGCCGGAGGTGACGCGGTGGTAGACGGCGTAGAAACCGACCGCGGCGCTGATGATCACGGCGGTTACGGTCAGCGCGTCGAGGAAGGCGGACAGGAAAGCAGAAAGGAAGCAGAAAGTCAGTGAAAGCAATGACTTGGACTTTATTCCTAACAAAATACGCGAGAAGGCGAACAGCAACAGATCCTTCATGAAGTAGATGCCGGCCACCATGAACATCAGCAGCAAGATCACCGGGAAGTTGTGCTGCAACTCCTCGTACAACGCCTGTGGCGTGGTCATCCCCAGCAGCAGGGCCTCCACCAGCAGCAGGCCGCCGGGCATCAGCGGGTAGCATTTGAGCGCCATGCCCAGGGTGAAGATGAACTGCACCACCAGCACCCAGCCGGTGACTACCGGACCGAGGGTGAACAGCAGCAGCGGATTGAGCAGCAGGAACAGGCACAAGGTGGCCTTGTACCAGCGCGGCGATTGGCCGAGGAAATTGTGGGCCAGGGCGCCGGCCAGGGAGCGGGGCATGAAGATGTTTCCTAATGATTCAAAGACCTGCGCACGGTGCCGCAAGCACTGTTTAAGATCAAGGCGCGCAGTCCCGGTTTTGGCACAAGTGCGGCGTGGCGGTTGCGATATAGTCCGAGCTTTCCTACATCTGCTGCTCAAGGAGCGTCGCCGTGACCGACTACACCGCGTTCAAGGTCGAGCTGTCGAACAACATCGCCCACGTCCAGATCAACCGCCCGGAAAAGATCAACGCCATGAACGCCGCGTTCTGGAGCGAGATCGTCGAAATCTTCCAGTGGATCGACGAGACCGATGCCGTACGGGTGGTGGTCATCAGCGGCGCCGGCAAGCACTTTTCCTCGGGCATCGACCTGATGCTGCTGGCCTCGGTGGCCAACGAACTGGGCAAGGACGTTGGCCGCAACGCCCGCCTGCTGCGGCGCAAGATCCTGCAAATGCAGGCGTCCTTCAATGCCGTCGACAACTGCCGCAAGCCGGTACTGGCGGCGATCCAGGGCTATTGCATTGGCGGCGCGATCGATCTGATCGCCGCTTGCGACATGCGCTACGCCGCCAGCGATGCCCAGTTCTCGATCAAAGAGATCGACATGGGCATGGCCGCTGACGTCGGCACCCTGCAACGTTTGCCGCGGATCATCAGCGATGGCCTGGTGCGCGAACTGGCGTACACCGGGCGCACCATCGACGCCGAAGAGGCGCGGCGCATCGGCCTGGTCAACCGGACGTTCGACGATCACGGCAGCCTGCTTGACGGAGTCTTTGCCATTGCCACGGAAATTGCGGGAAAATCCCCGATTGCCGTGGCCGGCACCAAGGAGATGCTCAGCTATATGCGCGATCACCGGATCGACGACGGGCTCGAGTACATCGCCACCTGGAACGCCGCCATGCTGCAATCCACCGACCTGCGGGTGGCCGTGGCCGCCCACATGAGCAAACAGAAGCCGGAGTTCGCCGACTGAGCAGGGCGGCGACCCGCTAAGGAAAGGGAACATGTCAGCGCGTTGGACCACAGCGGTACTGGATACGACTCTCAATGGCGGCCTGGCGGTCGTGCGCAGCGCCGAAGGATTCATGCTGGACGCCAACGGCGCGCTGTTCCCCCGCGACTGGCTCAAGCGCCAGGAGCTGGATATCCGCTTCGAACACGGTATTGGCCACTACGATGGCCAGCCGGTCTACCTGATCGAGTTGCACGGCGCCCAGGCGTTGTCGGGGTGCCGCTGGCAAGGGTTGCGTCAGTTCATGCTGGACGGCGACTTCGATACCTACAAGATCCTCGGCTATGCCGCGCAGATTTCCACCTGGGCCCGCGAGCACCGCTTCTGCGGCAGTTGCGGCCAGGCCATGACCCAGGTGCCGCTGGAGCGGGCGATGTACTGCCAGCCCTGTGATCTGCGCAGCTACCCGCGGATTTCCCCGAGCATGATCGTGCTTGTCACCCGTGGCGACGAAATCCTCCTGGCGCGTTCGCCGCGCTTTGTCACCGGCGTCTACAGCACCCTGGCCGGCTTTGCCGAGCCGGGCGAGTCGGCGGAGGATTGTCTGGTGCGCGAGGTGCGCGAGGAAGTGGCGATCGAGGTGCAGAACATCCAGTACGTCGGCAGCCAGTGCTGGCCGTTCCCGCACTCGATGATGCTGGGCTTCCATGCCGAGTACGCGGGTGGCGAGATTGTCATGCAGCCGGACGAGATCGAGGACGCCCAGTGGTTCCGCATCGATGCGCTACCGCCACTGCCGGCCGGGCGTTCCATCGCCCGCTACCTGATCGACCTCTATGTGGCGCGGCGCTTAGGCCTGGCCGAACCAGTGCTGCCACGCTAGGCGCACGGTCAGCGCCAGCACCACGGTGATGAACACTGGGCGAATGAACTTCGAACCGCCGCTGATGGCGGTTCGGGCACCGAAGAAGGCGCCGACCATCAACGCCGAGCCCATCGACAGCCCCACCAGCCAATCCACCTGACCCGAGAAGATGAACACCGACAGCGCCGCCGCGTTGCTGACGAAGTTCATGCTGCGCGCTACGCCGCTGGCCTTGACCAGGTCGATGGGGTAGATCAGCAGCGTGCTGACGGTCCAGAAGGCGCCGGTGCCGGGGCCCGCGACGCCGTCATAGAAACCGAGGGTGAAGCCCTGCGGGAACTGCCATTTCTTCTTGATGGGCGCATCGGCGTCCAGCGGCGCCTTTGGCGTGCCGCCGAACAGCAGATAAACGCCGCAGGCGAAGACCACCACCGGCAACATCTTGTTCAGCCATTCTGCCGGCAGGTAGTGGGCGATGACCGCGCCGATCAGCGCACCTACCAGGGTGCCCACCAGGGCGTGCTTCCACTGCCCCGGATGGAACAGCTTGCGCCGGTAGTAGGTGAAGCCGGCGGTGGCCGAACCGAACGTGGAACTGAGCTTGTTGGTGCCCAGCACCAGGTGCGGCGGCATCCCGGCGGTGAGCAGGGCGGGCGTGGTCAGCAGGCCGCCACCGCCGGCGATGGCATCGATGAAACCGGCAACGAAGGCTACGGCGGCGAGAATGGCGAGGGTGGTGAGGTCAACGCTGAGTTCGAAAGGCATGGGGATTTCTTGAGCGACAGGGGCAGGCGGGAATGGGCTCGCCGGAAGGGCTGTATGTTACCGCTGTCGTCAGGTTTTGTGTTGGGTTGAGGGCCTCATCGCTGGCTTGTGGGGTGCCGAGCCGGAGCGATGAGGCCCGAAAAATCAGGACAGGAACCCACCATCCACATTCAACGCCACACCCGTGGTGTAGCTCGACGCATCGCTGGCCAGATACAGCACCGCGCCCGCCATCTCTTTCGGATCGGCCACGCGCTTGAGCGGGATCTGTTGCAGCGCGGTATTGAGGATGGCCTCGTTCTTCACCAGCGCCGAGGCGAACTTGGTGTCGGTCAGGCCCGGCAGCAGGGCGTTGCAGCGGATGCCGAACGGCGCGCATTCCTTGGCGAAGACCTTGGTCATGTTGATCACGGCGGCCTTGGTCACCGAGTAGATGCCCTGGAACACGCCTGGCGAGACGCCGTTGATCGAGGCGACGTTGATGATGCTGCCGCCGCCGTTCTCGCGCATCAGCTTGCCGGCTTCCACCGACATGAAGAAGTAGCCGCGGATGTTCACGTCCACGGTCTTCTGGAAGGCGCTGAGGTCGGTGTCCAGCACGTTGCAGAACTGCGGGTTGGTGGCGGCATTGTTGACCAGGATGTCCAGGCGACCGAACTGCTCGCGAATACCGGCGAACACAGCGCCGATCTGCTCCATTTCGCCAATGTGGCAGGCAACGGCGGTAGCCTTGCCGCCGGCGGCGATGATGGCGTCAGCGACATGCTGGCAGCCGTCCAGTCTGCGGCTGGAGACGATCACATGCGCGCCTTGCTGGGCCAGCAGGTGGGCGATGGCCTCGCCGATGCCGCGGCTGGCGCCGGAGACGAAGGCGATCTTGCCGTCGAGGTCGAACAGTTGGGTCTTGGACATGGGCGGTTCCTTGTTGTAGTTGTCAGAGGCTGGACGCTTTGATGACCTGCAGGCTCATGTGTTCCAGCAGCTTGTTCATGTGGATGAACTGGGCGAAGCGTTTGTCCTGGGTCTGGCCGTGGTAGAAGCGGTAGTAGATCTGCTGGACGATCCCGGCCAGGCGGAACAGGCCGTAGGTGTAGTAGAAGTCGAAGTTGGTGATCTCGATGCCCGCGCGTTCGGCGTAGTAGTCGACGAACTGGCGGCGGGTAAGCATGCCGGGGGCATTGCTCGGCTGGCGACGCATCAGTTGCACCGGCGCCGGGTCATCGGCTTCGATCCAGTAGGCCAAGGTGTTGCCCAGGTCCATCAACGGGTCGCCGATGGTGGTCATTTCCCAGTCCAGCACGCCGATGATGCGCATCGGGTTTTCCGCGTCGAGGATCACGTTGTCGAAGCGGTAGTCGTTATGGATGATGCCGGGGCGGTGATGGTCCGCCGGCATTTTCTCGCGCAGCCAGGCGATCACCGCTTCCCAGCGCGGCGCGTCGGGGGTCAGGGCTTTCTCGTAGCGCGTGTTCCAGCCTTCGATCTGACGCTGCACGTAGCCGTCCGGCTTGCCCAGGTCGGCCAGGCCGCAGGTGTGGTAATCGACCTGGTGCAGTTCCACCAGGCGATCGATAAAGCTTTTGCACAGCGCCTCGGTGCGCTGGGCATCGAGGCCCAGTTCAGGCGGCAGGTCGGAGCGCAGGATGATGCCCTTGACCCGCTCCATCACGTAGAACTCGCCACCGATCAGCGACTCGTCGGTGCAGTGCACGTAGGCCTTGGGGCAATACGGGAAACCGGCATTGAGCTGGTTGAGGATGCGGAACTCGCGACCCATGTCGTGGGCCGACTTGGCTTTGTGGCCGAAGGGCGGCCGGCGCAGCACGAATTCGCGCTCCGGGTAGGTCACCAGGTAGGTCAGGTTGGAGGCGCCGCCGGGGAACTGGCTGATGGTCGGAACACCGCTGAGGCCGGGGATGTTCGCCTTCAGGTACGGGTCGATCAGGGTGGGATCGAGTTCTTCGCCGGGGCGGACCTGGGTGGACTGGTCGGTGAGCGTCATGCTTTTCCCTTATTTTGGTAGCCATGGAACATTGGCTAATCTAATTCTCGCGTGAGTACCTGCCAAGCGTCGCCATGCCTTATTGGCGTGGGTGTTGCCGGTCGATCAACGCACCTGATGCCGCCCGATTCGCGGGCGAAAAAAAACCGAAGCGGGTGAGGGCTTCGGTTCTTTTTTCGCCATGGGCGTGATGCTTAGGCCGGGAACAGCTCGCTGAGCTTCATCGACAGCATCATGTCGCCTTCGACGCGCAGCTTGCCGCCCATGAAGGCCTGCATGCCGTCGGTTTCGCCGCTGACGATGCCTTTCAGGGTTTCGCTGTCCAGCACCAGGGTGCAGTTGGCGTCGGCGTTTTCGCCTTCCTGGATTTCGCAGGTGCCATCCTTGACGATCAGGGCGTAGTGCTTGTCTTCATCGGTGATGTTGAAACCGAAGACCAGGTCCAGTCCGGCAGCGGCAGCCGGGTTGAATTTGGCTTTCATGGCTTCAACGGCTTTGGCGACATCGCTCATGGTGTTTTCCTTATTAAGTGATTTCAGCGACGCAGGGGGTCGCGGTGAGCCGGAATTCATCGATAGGTGACGAGTTCCGGCACCCTCAATAGCCGCACGTGGGCTTGGCTGTTGAAGGAGGCCAGGGTCACTTCGCTGCCACGGAACTTCAGTTGGCTGAGCGAGGTGTTGATGATCTGCCAGTTCAGCTCGAAAGCCTGGCTGGCGCTGATGCCGGTGACGCGGTGGAGCAGGGCGGCAATGGTGCCACCGGAGGTGAAGATCGCAATGTTGTCGCCGCTGGCGGCCTGCTCCAGGACCCGCTGCAAGCCGTCGCCGGTGCGCTGGACGAAGCTGGCCCAGCTTTCCAGGCCATCGGTGTCGTGTTGCCCGCCATGCCAGCGCTGCACTATCAGCGCGAACAGGCGCTGGAACTCGGCCCGGTTGTCGCGGGCGTTGCGCAATATATGCAGGGCTTCGGGCTCATCCGGCAGAAGGCCGGGGAGCAGCGCGCGGATCACCGCGTCGGCATCGAATTCATTGAAAGCGGCATCGGTTTCAAGCGTTGGCACCAAGGCGCCGCCCGCTTGCATGCTGGCCATCGCCAGGCTCGCGGTGTCTTGTTGGCGGCGCAAGTCGCCGGCCAGGCAGCGATCCAGGCTCAGCCCAAGCTGGGCCATGTGTGCGCCGAGGACTTTGCTCTGGCGTGTGCCGACCGGGGACAGCACGTCGTAATCATCTGCACCGAATGAGGCCTGGCCATGTCGAATGAGGTAGATGCTGCCCACGTCGTACGCCTGGGTAAGTAGGATTTGGCGAGGTTAGGTTGCCACTGGCAGGCTGTCAACGAAAAAACATACAAGCGTTTGAAAAGGGCGTTTGAACTGCGTTGCTGGAAATTTCCTACGCTGGCGACGGCCTGTCGGCGCCGGTATGCTTCACTATCGTTTTCGCGCCCTCGCGGCGCAGGTCAGCTAAGGAGTTATCGTGGAGTTTCTTGCAGAGTACGCAAGCTTTCTCGCCAAGACCGCCACTCTGGTGATCGCGGTTCTGGTTGTGCTGTCGGCTATCGCCGGTCTTCGCGGCAAGGGACGGCGCAAGGCCGGCGGGCAATTGCAGGTTACTCGGCTCAATGAGTTCTACAAGGACTTGCGTGAGCGCCTGGAGTCGGGCCTGTTGGAAAAGAACCAGCTCAAGGCCCTGCGCAAGCAGCAGGCCAAGGAACAGAAGAAACAGAAGAAAGCCCCGGAAGACAAGCCGCGGGTGTTTGTCCTCGACTTTGACGGCGATATCAAGGCCTCGGCCACCGACAGCCTGCGCCACGAAATCACCGCCTTGCTGACGCTGGCAACGCCGCGCGACGAAGTGGTGCTGCGTCTCGAAAGCGGCGGCGGCATGGTCCACAGCTACGGCCTGGCTGCGTCCCAGTTGGCGCGTATTCGCCAGGCCGGCGTGCCGCTCACGGTGTGTATCGACAAGGTCGCGGCCAGCGGCGGCTACATGATGGCCTGCATCGGCGAGCGTATCGTCAGTGCGCCTTTCGCCATCCTCGGCTCCATCGGCGTGGTGGCGCAGTTGCCCAACGTCAACCGCCTGCTGAAGAAGCACGATATCGACTTCGAAGTGCTGACCGCCGGCGAGTACAAGCGCACGCTGACGGTGTTCGGCGAGAACACCGAGAAGGGCCGGGAGAAATTCCAGGAAGACCTGGATGTGACCCATCAGTTGTTCAAGGACTTCGTTTCGCGTTATCGCCCGCAGTTGCACATCGATGATGTCGCGACCGGTGAAGTCTGGCTGGGCGTGGCGGCGCTGAACAAGCAACTGGTCGACGAGCTCAAGACCAGCGACGAGTACCTTGGCGAGCGGGCGCGTGATTCGAACCTCTATCACCTGCACTATGCCGAGCGCAAAAGCCTGCAGGAGCGGGTAGGGCTGGCCGCCAGCGGTTCGGTCGAGAACGCGTTGCTCGGGTTGTGGAGCCGGCTCAGCCGCTGGCGTTAAGCAGTATGTAGCACCGTTGCAGCAGCTCAAGCAGGTTTCCTTCGTGCTCATTTGCCTTAGGAAAACCTGCGATGACGTCCTTCCGTCCCCCCGCTGTCCCTGACTTGCACGCGCCCTTCATCCAGGGCCGTTTACCCGATTTTTTCAAGCACTCCACCCCCGCCGACTTCAAGCGCCTGCGCAACAGCCACCTGTCTGAGCAGGAAGGCGCGTCGGCGCCTGACCATTGGTTCAACAGCGCCTCTGAGGTTGAGCGTCAGGTCCTGCTCGACTATCAAGCCCGTCGCCGCCACTCCAGGAACACACTGGCGGTCACGCTCAAATCGCTGAAAGGTATTGGCGAGTTCGCCGAACCGTTGCTCCAGGCCCGTATCGCGGTTGGGCTGGGCGTGTTGGTCGACCTGAACAAGGATGAATTCGTCCAGATCACCCGCGAGCCGGAGATGATTGGCTCCATGCTCAGGACCGTTCCGCAGCGGCAAAGCCTGATGCAGGCCGCGCTGCAGAACTTTGCCCGTGAGGTCGGGTTCGAGGCTGGCACCGCGCTTGCGCCCAAAGACGCCTTCAGCCTGGAACTGATCCCCGATGGTCAGGGTGCCTACCCGCGTTTTCGCTATCGCTATCGGGAGCAGTTGCCCATCGAGCCGGCGCGGTTCGCCCGCCTGTGCCACGACCTTGACCTGGGCGGGCAGTACCAGCGGCACCTGCAGCACGTGTTCGACACTCCAGCCACCCGCGGCAGGGTGCATGAGCAATCGGTTGCCGCCTTCAAGGATCAATTGCGGGTCGATGTGCAGATCGCGTTTCTGAAAGAGGATATTGGTCCGTCGGCCCGGCAGACGCTGCTGGAGCTGTTGGGAGGCGAGCGGGCTCCGCGTTTCAATGAGCGGCCGGTTCGTTGCTGGCACTTGTCGATGTTCGGTATTGCATTGGCTCAGGTGCTGCTGATCAGCGGCGGGCTGGGGCGCGGGGACAGCGCCGAGCCGCTGTTGGTCTACCTGCCGGGCGCTCCGTCGAGCCCGCTGAAGGAATATCCCTCGGCCGCTGCCGCCATTCGCGACCTGCGGATCAAGCTGCGGTCGCCCGACTATCAAGCACTGTTGCGGCGCTATGCGCCCAAGGTCAGCGAGGCCCACGTCATGCGCCGCCTCGAAGAGGCGTTGTACCACCAGGTTCGCCAGCCCAGTGGCGTGTATGAGCGCCAGCCCGATCCCAACGGCAATCTTTATCTGGGCGCGGAGCCCATTGAGGTGGAGCTGTTCGGCCACCTGCAGGAGCGCCACGTCGAAAAGCTCAAGGCAGATGCCAGGATCCTCGCAGTGCCCAGCGCCGATGCCGATGAGCAAGCACGCACTACGCGCCTGGCGTATTGGGAGAGTACTGGTTTCAACCTGCTCAACGCCGTAGCCTTTTTCATACCCGGGCTGGATCTGGTGATGGCGGCCGTGGCGGCTGAGCAGTTGTTCGCGGAGGTGGTCGATGGCCTCCGCGCCTGGGAAGAGGGTGAGCTGGATGAGGCCTGGACCGTTTTTGAGGCGGTGGGTTTGAACATCGCCCTGATAGCCGGACTGGGCCTGGCCGGCCATCGGCTGTCCAGGGCGACGTCGAGCGAGCTGATGGACGGGTTGGTCCAGGTCAGGCGGCCGGATGGCCAGGTTCGCTTGTGGAAACCGGACCTCAAGCCCTATGCCGTTGAGGTCGACCTGGAGAACGAGGTGTGCAACGCCCAAGGGGTGTATGCGATCGCCGGCAAGTACTACCTGCGCCTGAACGGCACTTCCTATGAGATCGCCCTGAGTGCAGGAGGCGAGTGGCGCATTCTCCATCCCGCCAACCCCGAAGCCTACCAGCCGCAGCTCAGGCATAACGGTCGCGGTGCCTGGGTGGCGAAGGGCGAGTTGCCCTTGAGCTGGAGCCGACGGCAACTGCTGTGCCGTATGGGGCCGGTCACTGAACGGCTGGAGGACATACAACTGGCGCAAGCGGCGGATATCAGTGGTATCAGCGACGACATGCTGCGTCGGATGTACGTGGAAAGCACTCCCGTGCCGCCGTTGCTCGAAGACACCCTGCGACGGCTACGCCTCGATGACAGTATTGGCCGGATGATCGACCTCCTGCGCAGCGCTCAGTCAGGTGAGCTGAACATGGGTTTCTGCGCAAGGCTGGCGATAGAGTTGCCGGGCTGGCCGCGGCGGGTGATCGAAGTGTTCGAGGGGCCAACGTTGACCGGCACCCCGACGGTCTATGGACGTCAGCTCTGGCCAGAGGGCCGATCAATCAAGGTGCTTGCCAGCGACCTGTTCGACAACAGGCTGCCCGAAGCCATCGTGGCGCAGCTTGATGAAAGCGAGATCGACCAACTGCTCGGCGCGGGCGTCGCGCCCGATGCGCGGGCGCAGGCCGTGCGCGAGAAGATGGCCAGGCGCATCATCCGGCGTCGAAAGACGATATTCGAAACCCTGTACGACCAAGGCCACGCACCCAAGTCGTCAAGGGCCCGGCTCCTGAAGGAAAGATTCACCTCGCTGCCTGATGAGGTCGTTGATGAACTGCTCAGCCACGCCAGCGGTCTGGAGGCCGGCGATGAGCGGATTCCCCTGACGCTGGCGGAGGAGGCCCGGCTCTATCAGCGTCAGGTTCGCTTGAGCCGGGCACTCGAAGGCTTGCATCGGCCCACCATGGCAACCCGGGACAGTGACCGCCTGACCTTGCGCCTGATGGAAAAGCTGCCGAACTGGGACGGCCGGGTTCGTTTCGAACTGCGCAGGGACACCGCGGACGGGCGTTTGCTGGAGCAGGTGGGCGAGATGAACGCCTCCCTGAAAAGGACCTTGGTGCGCGAACACGGGAGTTATACCGTGTTCGACGTTGAAGGGCAGGCACTTGCCAGGAGCGAGTCCATGGCCGGGGCAATCCTGACAGCGCTTCCCGGCAAAGACCGCGTCGCACTGGGGATTGACCTGCCCGGGCAACCGCCATTGCAGGCATTGCTGTATCGCTTGGCTATCGACGACCGCGTTCAGGCTTCGCGGTTGCTGGGCCAGCAGCCGGTACGGCCGGGGTTTCGTTCGCCGCTGCGGCTCGCGGATGGACGGCTGGGTTACCCACTCGGTGGTGTTCAGAGTACTCAGGCAACGGCGCGTAGGCTGAGCGAACTCTATCCTGACTTGAATCGCCGCCAGATACAGGCGCTCAAGGCGCGTCTATCACTGAGCAACGAGCATCTGGGCACCGCCATCGAGGCGCTGGAGCACGAATACGAGCAGCTTGCGCGGAGCCTGCGGGACTGGCAATTGGAGCTGCAGATCAGCTCTTTCGAGCTTGAGTACCGCTGGCGGGTGGGGCAGCGGTTGAAGGCGGCGTGGCGCCTGGCTGGTGACGGTGAGCGAACGCATATCCTCGACTTGTCCGGGCAGCGTGTTTCGCGGCTGCCTGTACTGCGCGCCCGCTTCGATCATATAAAGCAATTGAACATGGAGAGCATGGGGCTGGATGAGGTGCCCGAGAGCTTTCTCGGTCGTTTCGGCGAGTTGCGTGAGCTCATATTGCTCAACAACAACTTGAGCTCGGTTCCCGAAGCGGTCGCCCACCTGGCCAGCCTGAGCACGCTCGACCTGAGCAGTAATGCGCTGACCAACTCGTTGACAGTGTTCGAGCCGCTGCGCTCGCTCCATGGATTGCAGTCGCTGAACCTCAGCAGCAATCGCCTCTCGAGCTTTCCGGCCCAGGTATTGCGCGACCTCTGCAGCCTGCCTTCGCTGTGCCGGTTGAGCATACGGTTCAATGGGTTGGCCTTGAGCGCTGGCGACCTGGATATATTGTCCGCCCTGCCGCTGGAGCGCCTGAGCCTGGGCAGCAATCGGATCGTCCTCGATGCCGCAGCCGCGCAGGCGTTCACCCGCTTTTCACACCTGCGTGTGCTGTCACTCTCGTCCAACCCGCTGGGGCTGGCTCCCGATGTCAGTAACATGGTGCTGTTGCAGCACCTGGACCTGGAGTCATGCGCCATCACCGGCTGGCCCGAAGGGCTTTCTCGGCTGATGAATCTGCACCGTTGTCGGTTGCGCCAGGTCGAGTTGAGTTCGAACTTCATCAGCGAAATCCCGGAGTTGGCGACAACGCGTTTTGCTGAGGTGCTGCGGGAGAGCGACTCGAATCAGAGCCGGCTGCACGTCAACTACAACCCGCTGCTGGCCGAGAGCGTGGCGCGGCTTGAAGCCACGGGTTCGGTCTTCCACGCGTCCGGGCAGTTCCAGCACTCGAGCTTGCCCTGGCTGGTGGGGTCAAGCGCTGCGCAACGCGAGCTGTGGAGCGAGATGTTCGTGCGCCGGGGCAACATGGAGCTGATGGACGTTCTTGACCGTCTGGCCGAATCCCGGGAATACAGCATCAATAAAACCGGCCTGAACGAGAGGGTCTGGGCATTGCTGGAGTTCAGCTCGCAACATGACGAGTTGCGCGAGGAACTGGTCGAGATTGCCCGGTGCTTTCCGTTTACCTGTGGCGATGCCGGTACGGATGCTTTCAGTGAGCTGGAAACGACCGTGCTGGTTTACCGTCTTGGCGTGGAGGCTGGCAACAACGCCGAGTTGGGCACTACGCTGGTGCAACTCTTCCGGCAACTGTTCCGGCGCCATGAAGTGCAGCGCCTGAGCGAACTTGTGGCACAGCGCCGGGTGCTCCGGCGCCGGGCGCTGGTCAGGCAGGAGACGCTGCCCGATCTGGCTGTTCAGGATGACATCAGTGACGGGTTGCTCTTGCGCGCGACTGTGGACGATATCGAGATTCGCCTGGCACTGCGTCAGGGGCTGGCGAAAGCGTTGAACTATCCCGAGCTGTCGACGGGCATGCTCTATAGGGAGGAGGCGAATATTTCGAAGAGGACGATCATGAACATCAGGGACGCGGTGCTGGTGAATGAGACCGCTGCAAACCGGCAGCAGTGGATGGCCGGTGATGCGAGTTGGCAGCGCTACCTCAAGCGGCGCTTTTCCGTGCAGTTCGAAGCCGTCGTGGCGCCATGGGCCGAAGGTTTGGAGTACCTGGAATACTGCGCGCAGATTTATCAGGGCCCGATCCCCACACTGGAGCGGGAGGTGCTGGAGGTGTTGAGCGAAGCTCTTGGTGAAAGTCCGCTGGACGCGCAAGGCGCTTTGCGGAGGGTCGAGCTGAGCGGGCAGCGCTACCTGGATGTCGTGAATGCCGTGAGGGATGCTCACCGCAAGGCTGAGGTCGACTGTATTTCGCGCTTGACCAAGGCGGAGGACGAGGCGGTCGAGGAACTCTAGGGGCGGGATTGGCTGAATGTACAAAGGCCCGCTACCGGGCAGCCCTTCGCGAGCAAGCTCGCTCCTACACATGCGTCGATGGTGTAGGAGCGAGCTTGCTCGCGAAGACTGACCAGGCATTCCCCGGTAATGGGGCCTTTGCCTGACCGATCAGCGGCGGCGGAACAGCGGCAGCGGTTCGTCAGTGGCGGCCTGGTAGGTCACCGAGAAGTCCTTGAGACTTTGCAGTGCATCTTCCGGGTCTTTGTCGGCGCGCACGGCGAAAGCGTCGAAACCGCAGCGAGCCATGTAGAACAACTGGTCACGCAGCACGTCGCCAATGGCGCGCAGTTCGCCGGTGAACTTGTAGCGATCACGCAGCAGACGCGCATTGGAATAGTTGCGCCCGTCGGTGAAGGCCGGGAAGTTCAGGGCGATGACCTGGAAATGCGCGACATCTTCACCGATTTCCTCGGCTTCTTCGTCGCTGTCCAGCCACACGCCCAGGCCGCCGTCGCGGGCTTTCAGGGCGTGGGCGTGTTCGCGCCACAGTTGCAGCGGCACGATGTAGTCGTCGCAGTTGCTCAGTTGGTCCAGGGTCACGTCCTTGGGCAGCAGGTGCCAGGTTTCGTCGACGATCTGGTTGTTCTTAATGATTCGCTGCATAGACGCGCTCCTTGAAGGGGTCGATGCCGATGCGCTGGTAGGTGTCGATGAAGCGCTCGTCTTCGTTGCGTTTTTCAACGTAGACGTTAATCAGCTTCTCGATCACGTCCGGCATGGCGTCCTGGGCGAAGGACGGGCCGAGGATCTTGCCCAGGCTGGCGTCACGGCTGGCGCTGCCACCGAGGGAGACTTGATAGAACTCTTCGCCTTTCTTGTCCACGCCGAGAATACCGATATGACCGACGTGGTGGTGACCACAGGCGTTCATGCAACCGGAAATGTTCAGGTCCAGTTCGCCGATGTCGAACAGGTAGTCCAGGTCGTCGAAACGGCGCTGGATGGATTCGGCGATCGGGATCGACTTGGCGTTGGCCAGGGAGCAGAAGTCACCACCCGGGCAGCAGATGATGTCGGTCAGCAGGCCAATGTTCGGCGTGGCGAAGCCATGCTCGCGCAGTTCCAGCCAGAGCGTGTGCAGCTCGCTCTGCTCGACATCGGCGAGGATGATGTTTTGTTCGTGGGAGGTGCGCAGCTGGCCGAAGCTGTAGCGCTCGGCGAGGTCGGCGACCTTGTCCAGTTGCTTGTCGGTCAGGTCGCCCGGGGCGACGCCGGTAGGCTTGAGCGACAGGGTGACGGCAACGTAGCCCGGCTTCTTGTGCGCCAGGGTGTTGCGCACGCGCCAGCGGGCGAAGCCCGGGTGCTGCTGGTCAAGCTCGGCCAGTTGCGTATCGAGGTTGTCGAGGGCCTTGTAGTCCGGATCGACGAAGTGCTTGGCAACGCGATGCACTTCGGCATCGGTCAGGGTGCTGCTGCCGCCGCGCAGGTGGACCATTTCGGCCTCGACCTTCTCGGCAAACACTTCCGGCGTCAGGGCCTTGACCAGAATCTTGATCCGCGCCTTGTACTTGTTGTCACGCCGGCCGTAGCGGTTGTAAACCCGCAGGATGGCGTCCAGGTAGCTCAGCAGGTCCTGCCATGGCAGGAACTCATTGATGAAGGCGCCGATTACCGGGGTACGGCCGAGGCCGCCACCGACCAGAACGCGGAAGCCCAGCTCGCCGGCTTCGTTGTGCACCGGCTCCAGGCCGATATCGTGCACTTCGATGGCCGCGCGGTCGCTGGTCGAGCCGTTGATGGCGATCTTGAACTTGCGCGGCAGGTAGGCGAATTCCGGGTGGAAGGTGGTCCACTGACGGACGATCTCGCACCATGGGCGCGGATCGATCAACTCGTCGGCGGCGACACCGGCGAACTGGTCGGTGGTGACGTTGCGCAGGCAGTTGCCGCTGGTCTGGATTGCGTGCATCTGCACGGTGGCCAGCTCGGCGAGGATGTCCGGGATGTCTTCCAGGGCAGGCCAGTTGTACTGGACGTTCTGCCGGGTGCTGATGTGCGCGTAGCCCTTGTCATAGTCGCGAGCGATCTTCGCCAGCAGGCGGGTCTGACGCGAGGTCAGCTGGCCGTAAGGCACGGCAACCCGCAACATCGGGGCAAAACGTTGGATATAGAGGCCGTTCTGCAGGCGCAGAGGGCGGAATTCTTCTTCGCTCAGTTCGCCGGCCAGGTAGCGGCGGGTCTGATCCCGGAACTGCTTGACGCGGTCCTCGATGATCCGCTGATCGTACTCGTCGTATACGTACATAGGGGTCCTGTTCTCAAGCTGCTTGCAGCTAATCGCGCGCACGGCCGCGCACTCCGGATGCGGAGCCGGGGAAAGATAGCAGGTTGTATTTATGCGCAAAAGTGATGTTTTTGCATATGAAAAGAACCATTTGGACTAAGTGAGATTGGCTGGCATTTATCGGTCTTTACGAGGGGGTTGGCAGGTGCCGTCAGCCGGCGAAACGAAGGTCGGACAGGGCGTCCGTCGACTCGTCAAAGTCCCTGCTTGAGCAATGGGCATTGCTGGACTTTACTGCTGGGGGTATGCATTCCCATAACCACCAATAAAAGAGGCAATGCAATGGGAAACCCGACCAAAGCCGTCAAAAGCGACAGCAATGTCGACGCTTGGGCAATCCTTTGCCTGATTGTCCTGGTTGTCGTGACCGCTGTGTATTGGGTCAGTCATCAGTGATGGAGCGCTGAAGCTGCCCGCAACAATCGTGATCTTGCGACCTGAAATGAAAACCGCCCGCGGCATGGACCCCGCGGGCGGTTTTCGTTTCAGCGGGCGGTAAGGTGCAGGGCCAGCTGGACCAGCCCGTACAGCACCAGAATGAACACCAGGGTGAACGCGATGCCCATGGCGATGAAGTGCGAGGGCTTGCCATGGGTGAAGTCGCGTGCGCGGTTCTTGCCGCTCTGCACGCCGAACGCGGCGGCGAGGGTGCTGTGCAGGAGTTGCCAGAAGGTAGGTGGTTTGCTTTGGCTTGGGTCTTCCATGATGGGCTCCCTGTTCAGGTTTGACAGAGAGTCTAGTCGCTGAGCACGCTGGCAGAGCCGCTTGCGCGCCATTCACGGCGGTTCGGTGTCCCGAACCGCCGTGCAGCGGCTTTTAGATCATCAGTTGTCGTAGCCGAGGTTCGGCGCCAGCCAGCGCTCGCTCACCGACACATCCTGCGCTTTACGCGCGCTGTAGCTTTCGATCTGGTCCTTGTCCACCTTGCCGACCGCGAAGTACTGCGCCTGCGGGTGTGCAAAGTACCAGCCGCTGACCGCCGCCGCCGGGAACATGGCGAAGTGTTCGGTGAGGAACACGCCGCTCTGGCCGGTTTCGCCAATGGCGGTGCCGTCCAGCAAGCGGAACAGCGTGGCTTTTTCGGTGTGGTCCGGGCACGCCGGGTAGCCGGGAGCAGGGCGGATACCGGCGTATTGCTCCTTGATCAGCGCGTCGTTGTCCAGGTGCTCGTCTTTCGCGTAGCCCCAGTAGTCCTTGCGCACCTGCTCGTGCAGCCATTCGGCGCAGGCTTCGGCCAGGCGGTCGGCGAGGGCCTTGACCATGATCGAACTGTAGTCGTCGCCTTTGTCCTGATAGGCCTTGGCCACTTCTTCGGCGCCGATGCCGGCGGTGGTGATGAAGCCGCCCACGTAGTCGGTGACGCCGCTGTCCTTCGGCGCGACGAAGTCGGCCAGGCTGAAGTTCGGCTTGTTATCCGGCTTGATGGTCTGCTGGCGCAGGTGGTGCAGGCGCTCCAGCGGCTGGCCGTCATCGCCGTAGACCTCGATATCGTCATCGGCGACCTGGTTGGCCGGCCAGAAGCCGAATACCGCGCGGGCGCTGATCAGTTTCTCGTCGATCAGTTTCGTCAGCATCTGCCGGGCGTCCTCGTACAGCGCGGTCGCCGCTTCGCCCACCACTTCGTCGGTGAGGATGCGCGGGAATTTGCCGGCCAGGTCCCAGGAAATGAAGAACGGCGTCCAGTCGATGTACTTGGCCAGCACGTTCAGGTCGATGTCCTGCAGCACTTTGACGCCGGTAAAGCTCGGAACTGCCGGCTGATAGTCGGCCCAGTCGTACTTCGGTTTGGCGGCGATCGACTGCGCGTAGCTCAGGCGCTCGGTGCGGGCGCTGCGGTTGGCGGTGCGTTCGCGGACGTCGACGTACTCGGTGCGGGTCTTCTCGACGAAGGCCGGCTTCAATTCCTTGGACAGCAGTTGCGTGGCCACGCCCACGGCGCGGGAGGCGTCGGTGACGTAGATCACCGCGTCGTTGCTGTAGCGCGGCTCGATCTTCACCGCGGTGTGGGCCTTGGAGGTGGTGGCGCCGCCGATCATCAGTGGCAGGTGGAAATCCTGGCGCTGCATCTCGCGGGCGACGTGGACCATTTCGTCCAGCGACGGCGTGATCAGGCCGGACAGGCCGATGATGTCGCATTTCTCTTCGCGGGCGACCTGGAGAATCTTCTCCGCCGGCACCATCACGCCGAGGTCGACGATGTCATAGCCGTTACAGCCGAGCACCACGCCGACGATGTTCTTGCCGATGTCGTGGACATCGCCCTTGACCGTGGCCATGAGGATCTTGCCCTTGGCCTCCGGCTTGTCGCCTTTCTCTTCTTCGATGAACGGGATCAGGTGCGCCACGGCCTGTTTCATCACCCGCGCCGACTTGACTACCTGGGGCAGGAACATCTTGCCGGCACCGAACAGGTCGCCAACGATGTTCATTCCGCTCATCAGCGGGCCTTCGATCACTTCGATGGGGCGCGCGCATTGCTGGCGGCAGAGTTCGGTGTCTTCGACGATAAAGGCGGTGATGCCCTTGACCAGCGCGTGTTCCAGACGCTTTTCCACCGGCAGCGAACGCCATTCTTCGGTTTCCACTTCCTTGGTCGCGCCGCCGCCGCGGTAATCCTCGGCGATCGCCAGCAGGGCGTCGGTGCCTTCCGGGGTGCGGTTGAGCACCACGTCTTCGACGCGCTCGCGCAGCGCCGGTGGAATCTCGTCGTAGATTTCCAGTTGGCCGGCGTTGACGATGCCCATGGTCAGGCCGTTCTGGATGGCGTGGTAGAGGAATACCGAGTGAATCGCCTCACGTACCGGGTTGTTGCCGCGGAACGAGAACGACACGTTGGACACGCCCCCCGACGACAGGGCGTAGGGCAGGTGGTCGCGGATATAGGCGCAGGCTTCGATGAAGTCCACGGCATAGTTGTTGTGCTCTTCGATGCCGGTGGCGACGGCGAAGATGTTCGGGTCGAAGATGATGTCTTCCGGCGGGAAGCCCACTTCGTTGACCAGGATGTCGTAGCTGCGCTGGCAGATTTCGCGTTTGCGCGCGGCGGTGTCGGCCTGGCCGACTTCGTCGAAGGCCATCACCACCACGGCAGCGCCGTAGCGCTTGCACAGCTTGGCGTGATGTTTGAACGCGTCGACGCCTTCCTTCATCGAGATCGAGTTGACGATGCCCTTGCCCTGGATGCACTTGAGGCCGGCCTCGATCACTTCCCACTTGGAGGAGTCGATCATGATCGGCACGCGGGAAATGTCCGGTTCGCCGGCGATCATGTTGAGGAAACGGACCATGGCGGCCTGGGAGTCGAGCATCCCTTCGTCCATGTTGATGTCGATCACCTGGGCGCCGGCTTCGACCTGCTGCAGGGCGACTTCCAGCGCTTCGGTGTAGTTTTCCTCGCGGATCAGCCGGGCGAACTTGGCGGAGCCGGTGATGTTGGTACGCTCGCCGACGTTCACGAACAGCGAGTTGCGGTCGATGGTGAAGGGTTCCAGGCCGGACAGGCGGCAGGCCCTTGGAATCTCGGGGATTTCCCGCGGCTTGTACTTGGCCACGGCCTCGGCGATCGCCTGGATGTGGCCCGGGGTGGTACCGCAGCAACCGCCGATGATGTTGAGGAAGCCGCTGGCGGCGAACTCCTCGACCACCACGGCCATTTCCGCTGGCGTTTCGTCATATTCGCCGAAGGCGTTGGGCAAGCCGGCGTTCGGGTGCGCGGAGACGTGGGTGCCGGCCTTGGTCGACAGTTCTTCCAGGTACGGGCGCAGGTCTTTCGCGCCGAGGGCGCAGTTCAGGCCGACGGAGATCGGGTTGGCGTGGCGTACCGAGTTCCAGAAGGCTTCGGTGGTCTGGCCGGACAGGGTGCGGCCGGAGGCGTCGGTGATGGTCCCGGAAATCATGATCGGCAGTTCGATGCCGTCGTCCTCGAACACCTGTTGCACGGCGAAGATCGCCGCCTTGGCGTTGAGGGTGTCGAAGATGGTTTCGATGAGGATCAGGTCGGCGCCGCCCTCGATCAGGCCGCGGGTGGCCTCGATGTAGTTTTCCACCAGTTCGTCGAAGGTGACGTTGCGGTAGCCGGGGTCGTTGACGTCCGGGGAAATCGAGCAGGTGCGGCTGGTCGGGCCGAGCACGCCGGCGACGAAGCGCGGCCGGTCGGGGGTTTCCAGGGTCTTGGCATCCGCCACCTGGCGAGCGATGCGCGCGCCTTCGACGTTCAGTTCGTACACCAGCGCTTCCATGCCGTAGTCGGCCTGGGAAATCTGGGTGGCGTTGAAGGTGTTGGTTTCGAGAATGTCGGCGCCGGCGTCCAGGTAAGCCTTTTCAATCGCGGCGATCACGTCCGGACGGCTCAGCA
Organism: Pseudomonas sp. 5P_5.1_Bac1; assembly: GCF_025466015.1. NCBI lineage: Bacteria > Pseudomonadati > Pseudomonadota > Gammaproteobacteria > Pseudomonadales > Pseudomonadaceae > Pseudomonas > Pseudomonas sp. 5P_5.1_Bac1. The sequence continues at coordinate 78,892 of NZ_JANLNX010000070.1, forward strand.
GGAGCAGGTCGTTGTTGCCTTTGACGTCGCTCGGCCAATCGGCGAAGCGCGTTCCACGATAGTCTTCTTCCTCAAGACGATAGCTTTGGATCATAGTGCCCATGCCGCCATCTAGAATCAGGATGCGCTCTTTGAGTGCTTGCTGAAGTGCTTGGAAACGAGCGCTGCGGTCAGACATTGGGACTACCTGGGTCAGACAAAGACGAAAGTTGCGGGATGATAACAAAGCTGCGCGCTTTTTAGACGCGTTGCACATTTGCATGAATTTCATTCATGTTGGCACCGCGGCCCGAAGTAGAATCGTGAAAAGCCTTTATGAAATCAGGACATACGGCACATGGTGCATCGCTTTCTTGCCGGCGCCTTCGCTCTGCTCATCAGTGGCGCGGCGCTCGGACAAGCCCCTCAGAACGCTCCGGCAATTTCCTACGCCCGGGACATCCAGCCGATTTTCACCGAGAAGTGCGTGGCCTGCCACGCCTGCAACGACGCGGCCTGCCAGCTCAACCTCGGCAGTGCCGAGGGCGCCAGTCGCGGCATGTCGAAGGTGCCCGTTTACCAGGGCGACCGCAGCCAGGCGGTCGCCCCGACCCGGTTGTTCTATGACGCCAGCGGCCCGGCCGCCTGGCAGCGCATGGGTTTCAGCTCGGTGCTGGATCGCCAGGGCAGCCAGGCCGCGTTGATGGCGCGGATGCTCGAACTCGGGCACACCACGCCGCTGACACCCAATGCCAAGTTGCCCGAGGACATCGTCCTGGGCTTGAACCGCAGCAACATGTGCCCGCTGCCCGGTGAATTCGACGCCTACGCCGGGGCTCACCCGAAAGAAGGCATGCCGCTGGCGGTGACCGGCCTGACCGAGGCCGAGTACCAGACCCTGCAACGCTGGCTGGCCCAGGGCGCGCCGGTTGAGCACAACCCGGTGCAGCCGAGCGCGACGGAAGCCGCGCAGGTCGCGGAATGGGAGGAACTGCTCAACCGTCCGGGTTCCACCGAGGCGCTGGTGGGGCGCTGGCTCTATGAGCATCTGTTCCTCGCGCACATCTACTTCGTCGGCGGCGAGCCGGGGCATTTCTTCCAGTGGGTGCGCTCGCGCACACCGAGCGGCCAGCCGGTCGACCTGATCGCCACGCGCCGCCCCAACGACCCGCCGGGCACCGATTTCTATTACCGGCTGATGCCCGTGCAGGGCGTGATCGTGCACAAGACCCACATCACCTACCCGATGGGGCCGCAGAAGCTCAAGCGGGTGAAACAGTTGTTCTACAGCGGTGACTGGCACGCCGCCTCGCTGCCGGGCTATGGCCCGCGGCACCGTTCCAATCCGTTCGAGACCTTCGAGGCGATTCCGGCGGTCGCGCGTTACCAGTTCATGCTGGATAACGCCGAATACTTCGTTCGCACCTTTATCCGCGGCCCGGTGTGCCGCGGACAGATCGCCACCGACGTGATCCGCGACAACTTCTGGGCGCTGTTCCAGGAGCCGGCCCACGACCGCTATATCACTGATGCGGTGTACCGTGCCGAGGCCACGCCATTGCTGGCCATGCCCGGCCAGATCGACGACGTTGGCAGCATTCTCAGCCTCTGGCACGCCTACCGCGACAAGCGCAACGAGTACGAAAGCCTGCGCCGCGACACCTACGCCGACATGCCGGCGCCGAGTTGGTCGAGCTTGTGGGCGGGCAATGACAACGCGCTGTTGACCATCTTCCGCCACTTCGACAGTGCGTCGGTGACCAAGGGCCTGATCGGCGACGTGCCGCTGACGATGTGGCTGTTCGACTATCCGCTGCTCGAGCGCACCTACTATCAGTTGGCGGTCAATTTCGATGTGTACGGCAACGTTTCGCACCAGGCCCAGACCCGCCTGTACTTCGACCTGATCCGCAACGGCGCAGAGGTCAACTTCCTGCGCCTGATGCCGGCCGACCAGCGTGGCGACATCCTCAGCAACTGGTATCAGAACAGTGGCAAGGTGAAGATGTGGATGGACTACGAGGAAATCGACACCAGCACGCCGACCGCGCTGAAACTCGATCCGCGCAACCCCACGCGTGATTTCGGCCTCAAGCTGATCGAGCGCACCGGCAGCCTCAATGCTTCGCCTGATCCGATCAACCGCTGTACCGGCGCGTATTGCTCGCGGGACACCGTCAGCGAGGAATTCCGCGATGTCGAGCAGGCCCTGAGCCGGCTGGCATCGCGTCCGGCGGCGGGCTTGAAGGTGATTGGCCAGTTGCCCGAGGCGACGATGCTGCGTATCGAGGGGCAGGGCGGCAAACGGCAGGTCTACAGCATGTTGCGCAACCGTGCGCACAGTAACGTTGCTTTCATGCTGGGCGAGGCATACCGCTATCAGCCGGGGCTGGACACCTTGACCATTTACCCGGGGGTGATGAGCAGTTACCCGAATTTCATGTTCAACGTGCCGGCCAGCGATGTGCCGGAGTTCGTCGAGGACATGGAAGCAGCGCGTGACGACACGGCGAAGTTCGAGCGGATCGTCATGCGCTGGGGCGTGCGCCGCAGTCACCCGCAGTTCTGGCATTACTTCCATGACTTGAACAGCTACATCAAGGAGACCGATCCGGTGGAGTCCGGGGTTCTGGATATGAATCGGTACGAGAATCTTTGAAGCGACAAGCCTCAATCCTCACGCGGCAAGAGAGAACAGCGGCGCGGCTGGCTGCTTTTTCTTGCCGCTGGTAGCTTGCGGCTTGATCCTTTCTTTCCCGACATAATTGCTAGGACTTTGTTCGTTGACGCGCTTGGCGTAAACTGCCGCCAAGTCTGTGAGGAAATTCCATGAGCGCTATAACTATTACCGACGCCGCGCACGATTACCTGGCCGATCTGCTCTCCAAGCAGAACACGCCGGGCATAGGTATTCGCGTCTTCATCACCCAGCCCGGCACCCAATACGCCGAAACCTGCATTGCCTACTGCAAGCCGGGTGAAGAGAAGCCAGAAGACACCGCGCTGGGCCTGAAGAGCTTTACCGCCTACATCGACGCTGTCAGCGAGCCGTTCCTCGACGACGCCGTCGTCGACTACGCCACCGACCGCATGGGCGGCCAACTGACGATCAAGGCGCCGAACGCCAAGGTGCCGATGGTCAACGATGACAGCCCGGTCAACGAGCGCATCAACTATTACCTGCAAACCGAAATCAACCCGGGGCTGGCCAGCCACGGTGGTCAGGTCAGCCTGATCGAAGTGGTCGAGGACGGCATCGCCGTGCTGCAGTTCGGCGGCGGTTGCCAAGGTTGCGGCCAGGCCGACGTGACCCTCAAGGACGGCATCGAGCGCACCCTGCTCGAGCGCATCCCTGAGTTGAAAGGCGTTCGCGACGTGACTGACCACACGCAGAAAGAAAACGCTTACTACTAAGCACAGAAAACGGAGCCAGATGGCTCCGTTTTTTTGTCTGGGGATTCTCTTTTCTCGGCATGCTATGCCCTTGTGGTGGCTTGCCAGCGATACGCCGCGCGCGAAGTGGAACGCTTACTACTGACCCCTGTCATAGTCTGGCAATATGACATCGCGGGGCCGCCCCGCGATTCATTTCTAGCGCTGAATTTCAGCAGTTCCTCAGTCAGGGTCGACATGCAACCTCTCTATCTCAAAAAAATCGTCAACGCTTACATTCAGGAGTCGCCATTCCTCGACGCGCACTCACAACCGTCGTTCACCACCGTGCCGATGGCCCCAAAGATGGAAAGCTGGTGGGTTGGCGGAACCGTTGAGGTGACGCAGGACGTCCTGGTTTTCTCGGCCAACTTCGCCAACCGCCTGGTTCATGATCATCTCAACGAGGTGCATATCCCCACGGCGAATATGACCTCGATCGGATACGAGTTCGGCTGGCTCACCGGGATCGTGGTGGTGAGGCACCTCAATGGCGAGTTCCGCTTCCGCTGCTACGGCGCCAAAGGCGTGGTGGCCCAGTTGCATGAAGCGTTCATCGAGCCAAGGACCGCGTCGCGCTCCCTGGCTCAGCCGGTCAAAAGTCGTAACTCACGCTGGAGTAGTAAAACGCCCCCTGGGCGCCTTCGGGAGAAGTGATCGAGTACTTCGGCACCCCGTACAACTGCGCGCCCTTGAGTTTGTCCGGGTGGCTGTCGAACAGGTTGATCGCGCCCACCGAGACTTTCAGCCCGAGGTCGAAGCGGTAGCTGAGGTCCAGGTCGGTCACCCATTGCGGGCTGAAGGTCTGGTCCAGTGCCGGGTTGCTGGCGTTGAGGTTTTTCCATTCGCCGTAACGCCGCTGGGTCAGGGTCAGGCCCCAGTTTTCGTACAGCCAGTTGGCGCTGAAGGTCAGTTTGTTCTCCGGGGTGCCGTGTTCGATCAGGCCTTGGGTGTTGCGCCCGACGATCTGGTCGCCACGAATGCCGCCCACATCCCGCAGGTCGGTGATCCGCGTGCGGGTCTTGGCGACGCCGGCGTTCAGGTCCAGGCGACCATAGGCGGCCAGGTCCAGTTGGTATTGGCCGCTCAGTTCGATGCCGTCGGTGCGGGTGTCGGCGATGTTGGTGTAGAACGCCGCGCTCTGGATGTTGGCGTAGGGCGTGCCGGCGAAGATCGGCCCGACCACGTTGGCCGGCAACTGGTCGGAGAGGGTGATGCGGTTGTCGATGTCGATGCGGTAGGCGTCCACGCTCAGTGATGCGTTGGTCAGCGGTCGCCAGACCAGCCCCAGGGAGTAGTTGGTGGATTCTTCCGGCTTCAGCGCCCGGCCGCCGAGCAGCGCCGCTTCCGGGCTGTCGGCACGCAGGGTGCGCTGCTGCACTTCAACCCAGTTGCCGCTGCCCGCCGGCTGCTCGACCACTTGCACGCTGAACGATGACAAACCGCTCTGCACCAGCGATGGCGCGCGATAGCCGCTGCTGATGCTGCCGCGGGCGGCGATCTGCGGGGTGAAGTCGTAGCGCAGCGACAGCTTACCGTTGGTGGTGTCGCCGAAGTCCGAGTAGTGCTCGGAACGCACCGCCAGGCCGGCCTGGAATTTGTCGGTGATCTGCCCTTCGAAATCCAGATAAGCACCGAGGACCTTGCGCTCCAGCGAGGCGGCATCGACCTGGGTGATCCCCGAGTAATAGCCCGGAATGCGCCGTCCGGTGATCGGGTCGAGGGTATTGAACAGCGCGCCGTTCTGCCAGCCGGCGGCCTCGCCGGCGCTCAGGGCGTAATTTTCCTTGCGCCAGGCCAGGCCGGCGGAAACGGTCAGCGGCTTGGCCAGCAGGTCGGTAGGGAAGTCCCGCACCCAGTCCAGGGTCAGGTTGGTCTGCTCGTTCTCGCGTTCACCGGTGTAGATGTTGTACGGGCTTGCCGTACCCCAGCTCGGGTTGATGGCATCGCGGTCGGTGGACTTGAGGGTGTCGTTGCCGTAGTTGGCCGCCAGGTCGAACTTGCCCAGTTGCTCGCTCTCGTAACGCAGGCCGCCGGTCAACGCATAGTCTTCGAGGGCGTAGCGGGTGATCGGCAGGCGCCCGTCCGGGTAGCGCGACAACGCCACGCTGCCGTAGTTGCTGCGCAGGGTGGTGGGCGGGTCGAAGAAGCCTTCGGCGTCGGTGTTCTTGTGCGCGTAGGTGGCGAAGCCGTAGGCGGTCAGGCCGTCGCCGAGGCCGATTTCGCTGTTGGCGACGAGGTTGTACTGATCGGAAACCCCGCCCGAGCCCCAGTTCCAGGTGCGGTAGCGGTTGTTCTGCTCCCGTGGCGTGTTGATGCTGGTGCTGCCGGGATAGAAGATGCGGTTGTCCGGCCGGGTGTCGCTGGCCGGGTCCTGGTTGCCGGCGTCGAACGACAGGGTGAGGAAGCCGTCATTGGGCAGGGCAAAGCCTTTCCAGCCGCTGAGCTTGCGCTGCAGGCCGTCGCCCTTGTCGTAGCCGCCGAAGCGGTAGCCGATGTTGCCGCCGTCATCGTTTTCCTTGAGCACGATGTTGATCACCCCGGCGATGGCGTCGGAGCCGTACTGGGCGGCCGCGCCGTCGCGCAGGATTTCCACCCGCTGTACCGCGCTGAGCGGGATCAGGCTGAGGTCCACCGCCGCCGCGCCGCGGCCGTTGGCCAGGCTCTGGCGGGTAATGTTGGCGCTGCTGTGGCGGCGCTTGCCGTTGACCAGCACCAGCACCTGGTCCGAGGCCAGCCCGCGCAGCGAGGCGCCTTGGGCGATGGAGCCGGCGAAAGCACCCTGCGGCGATTGCGGGAAGCTGAAGGACGGCGACAGCGCGGTGAGTGCGCCGGACAAGTCCTTGGCGCCGGTTTCTTCGAGGCGTTCGGCGCTCAGCACATCCACCGGCGCGGCGCTTTCCAGCGCGGTGACGTCGCTGCGGCGAGTACCGACCACCACCACGGTGTCGAGTTTGTCACTCTTGGCGCCATTGCCGGTGGCGGGCTCCTGGGCCTGAACGACGGGCACGGCAAGGCTGCCGATGACCAGCGCGATGGCGCCGGCCAAGGGATCGAGACGGAACATGTGGGGCTACTCCTGTAACACGAAAGAGGTGCCGGCGGCGCGGGCCGCCGGCGAGGGCGGGATCAGAACCGGCTGGTGACGCTGAGGCCGACGGTGCGCGGGTCGCCGTAGGTGATGACGTATTGGCCGGCGGTGCCGTTGGGCCGGCCGTGGACCTGGTAGCGGCGGTCGGTGAGGTTGTTGACGAAGCCGGTGACGCTGAGTTTTTCGTCGGCGCTGAACCAGGTCAGGCGGCTGTTGACCAGGGTGTAGTGCGGCTGGTTGAGCGGTTCATCGGCGCTGCTCTGGCGGTCGGCGAGGAAGTATTCCTTGTCGCGGTAGCTGACATCGCCACCGGCCACGAGTTTGCCGGGAATGTCCAGCGGCAGGGTGTAGTCGGCGCCCAGCGACACCACGTGGCGCGGCGAGCGGACGAAGCTGTTGCCGCTGTAGTCGGCGGTGACGGCGCCGGTGGTGGGGTTGGTGTTCTTGAAGTCGGTGTATTCGGTGTCGAGGAACGACAGCGCCGCGCGCAGGTGCAGGCGATCGGTGGGCTGGCCCTCGATCTCCAGTTCCGCGCCCTTGACCTTGCCCTTGGCGCCGTTGGTCAGCGCGGTGGTGAGGATGCCGCTGTTCACCGTCAGCAGGTTGACCTGGATGTCCTGGTAGTCGTAGTAGAAGACGTTGGCGTTGACCGTCAGGCGACGGTCGAACCACTCCGATTTCAGGCCCAGTTCGTAGGCGTCCAGTTCTTCCGGGTCCACCGTGGTCAACTGCGCCAGGCTGGTGGACAGGCCGGTGTTGAAGCCACCGGAACGGAAACCGTGGGCGTAGCGGAAGAACACCCGCAGGTTGTCGTTGATGCGGTATTCCGGGGTCAGGTCGTAGGTCCAGGCGTCCCAGCGTTTTTCTTCTTCCTGGTTGCCGTTGCTGCCGGCGGCGGTCAGCGGGATCAGCGGGCCGTTGGCGGTGGCGCGGGTCAACTGGGTCAGGTTGAGGTCGATGTCCTTTTTCTCGGTGGTCCAGCGCAGGCCGCCGGTGACCGTGAGGTTGTCGGTGAAGTCGTAGGCCAGGTTGCCGAACAGCGCATAGCTGTCGGTGCGGTGGTCGTAGTTCAGGTCGCGGAAGCCCACGGCGCCGCCGGTCTGGTTGGAGCCGGTGCCGTTGGGCGTCGGGCCGGGGATCACGCGGCGCACGGCGCTGCTGTCGAGGGTTTCGTGGAAGTAGTGGGTGCCGAGCATCCAGCGCAGGGTTTCCTGCTGCGGCGAGGCCAGGCGGAATTCCTGCGAGTACTGGTCGTAGCGGTTGTCGCTGTCGGTGGCGCCGTTGACTTCGTAGGGGGTGTAGTCGGCGTCGGCGAGGGACTGGTTGCGCAGGTAGTCGTAGGCGGTGATCGAGGTGAGGGTGTAGTCGCCGAGGTTCCAGTTCAGGGTCAGCGAGGTGCCGCTGTGGTCGAGTTTGTAGTCCTCGTCGGTGTTCAACTCGATGCGCCGGCCTTCGGGACGCTGGTAACCGACGTTGTAATAACGCCCCAGCGGCAGCGAACCGCTGCTGCCGTCGCCCTTGAACTCGCGGCTGTGGATCTTCAGCAGCGCTTCCAGGTCGTCGGTGACCTTGGCCAGGAACTGCACGCGCACGGCCTTCTTGTTGACGTCGCCGTAGGTCTGGTCGTTGGTCAGGTTGTGGGTGAAACCGTCGCGCTCCTCGGAGTACAGCGACACCCGGCCGGCCAGGCGGTCTTCCACCAGCGTGCCGCCGATGGCGCCGTTGAGGATGCGCTCATTCTTGCTGCCGAAGCCGATGGTGCCGTAGCCGTCAGTCTCGAAGGTGGGTTTCTTGGAGATCACATTGACCGCGCCGGCGGTGGTGTTCTTGCCGTACAGGGTGCCTTGCGGGCCGCGCAGGATCTCGATGCGTTCCAGGTCGAACAGCGGACCGCCGCCAGCCACCGGGGCATTGAGGTAGACGTCGTCGGCGTAGATGCCCACCGGGTAGACGGTGGCGGCGCCGGTGTCGCCGGTGCCCAGGCCGCGGATGTACCAGCGCGGACGGCCGTCGCCATCCGGGTTCTTCGCCGAGGCGTTGGGAATGAAGGTGGTGATATCGCCCATGGCGCGAACGCCGTCGGCGACGATGTTGCTGCCCTGGACCGCGGAAACCGCCACCGGCACTTCCTGGAGGGTTTCCTCGCGGTGCTGGGCGGTGACCGTGACGGCCTTGAGTGACGTGGTGGTGGTGTCGTCTTCGGCGTGAGCGAACTGGCCGGCCAACAACAGACTGAGGCCGATGCCTTTAGTGATTGGATTGATCTGGAACATGCTGCTTCTCCCCGAGCGTTGCAGATGCAGGGATAGAGCAGGGTTTGTGCCAGTTTTATAAGGTGTTGATTTACATCAATAAAACGTGATTTTTCGGTGATGGCTGCTAGTTGGGCAGCAGGCGGCTGTGGAATGCCTGTTGCTCCAGCAGCAATCCGCTGTTGATTGCCGCGCATGGCGTGTTGGCTGCCAGGCCCGTCGCCGTGTGGAGACGTTGGAAGTATCCCAGTGCGCTGTTATTTCGAAGGGTTATCGCGACCTGTCATTTTTATCAGTTGTTGCCGACGGCCTTCGAATCTAACGTCATCGTAAATGCTTGTTTATGGTGTGCTTAAAGCCGGGTGGTTATTACCACGCGAGGGAGACGTCATGTCCGATAAAAAGAAAGGCGCCGCTGTTATTCCCTCTATCCCGAAGGGCGCGGGTGCGGATCCTGCATCAGGAAGTTCTGAGCAGCCGCTGGCGGGTGGGGGGCAGGAAGTTCCTCGCAGTCACGTTATTTCCATTAATCCTGAAACCGGCCGTGGCGTGTTGAAAATTCCGCTAGGGCGTCTGTTTGCCGATGAGGGAAGTAAGGCGGGAATTGATATCAATCTTTCCTGGGATCTGGACAATCCGGTGTTGAAGTTTTTTCCGCCGGACAAGGTGTTTAGGGTTTGGGTGCCGGAAAGTGTTACCGGGGCGCAGTGTGGAATTTCCTTGCGGTCGTGTGAGGGGCGCCCCATCAAAGCCAAATTTAAAGATGAAGGGATACAGGTTGGCACCGACTTTCTATTGGACGCGTCGGCGTTATGCGCAAGGCTTAAAGTGATACTCGCTTGCCGCGCGGAAGGTAAAAGTGAATGTGTGGCTGTTTACTATAAGAATGGGGTAAGTGAATTCTATAGTTATGAATTTCCTGACGGTGATGAAGGTGAGGGTGACTTTTTTACTGTTTTCGGGGTTCTACTGTTAAGTCAGTATGTTTTGCCGTCGGGCCGGTCACTGAGTTTTACGTGGGCGCACGAGGGTAAACATCCAACGCTTGTTTCTATCCAGGATGAAAAAAGGTGCCTGCTGCGCGCGGCATGGACAACCGCACACGAGCGCCCTGAACTCGAAAGCCTGACGATGTTCCCGGATAGCGAGGAAAAGGCGTGCTACCTGTTCTCTCGCGAAGGCGAGGTGTTGAGCATTGACGTCAATGGCGCAGGCGCATCGGCCAAGCAGCGCTACCGGCTTGAAAACGACAGTGAAGGCCGGCTTGCGACATTTACGCTGGAAAACCAGGTGACCCTCGCCCCTGAGAAAGAAGGCGACGAAGGGGGACTTGAGACTCGCTGTCACGTCGAATCGCTGGCGTACACCGACGGCAAAGTTCGCCAGCATTCGATTGCGTCCGGCGGAGGTTGCGCAGTCAGGGTCGAACAATACAGCTATGAGCGCGGCAAGACGTCGGTTACTTGCACCCTGCGTGCGGAAAATACCGAGACAGCGGAGAACAATAGTGTCGCCACCCGTGTGTATACGTTCGGAGACAATTTTTTTTCCGAGTCATCGCACTCCGGTGGCGTGGTTGTTACCACTGAGCAGACCGTTCAGATAGATAAGGTGCGCGGCGTCGCGGCTGTCAAAACGATAAAAATGCAGGGAGGCGCCATTGTTGATGAGTTGACCCTGGAATATGACGCGTGCGGCAACCTGATTACACATATTCAAGGCGATACGGTGACGGAGTGGACTTACTACAATAATTACCAGGCGTATAGCGTTTCCGAGCGTCGCGAAACTCAGCAAGATACAAGTTTTTTTGGAGTTATTTTAAAGCCATTCGAATACCTGAACCCGGTTGGATGGGGGTTTGCGCTATTCGGGAATGGAGGGCTCACTTGGGGAACGGTACTGACCTCGACGGTCACGATGTCAGCCTCTGACAATAACTACGCTCAAAGCGCCTTTCAACTTCCCGTTGAAATCAACTATCCGGGCGATGTCAAAAACTTCGCCGCGCATGTCGAATCAGAACTGGTGTACCGCAAGAAAGGCGATAAGAAGCATGCCTTGAGCCTGACCTATTATGGCTACGAAGCCTTTAAACCGATGCCGGTGCCGGGTGGGCGCACCCACGCGGTTGTTCCTAAGCGCAAGTTGACGGTGCTCGAGCCACAGTATGACGAAGTGGATGTATCGGCAGAGCAGTTGGCCGTTGCCAGAAAGGCTGCCAAGGCGGTGCTGGACCTGTTTGCCAGGGAACTCAAGGCCGCCACCGACAATAGGTTGAAGGAAGAACAGCAGGCGTCGCTGGACGAACTGAATACCAGCCTGCAGGCGCAAAGCAAAGCCAATGCCCGAGGGTTCAGGCTGCACACGCCGTGGCCGCAAGGGGCGATGCAGGTCGAGGATCTGGCCTACCACAACCAGGCCGGCAAACCCGGCTTCGGACTGCTCAAGTCCAGTGCCACCTATTTGCTGGGCGGCGACGGCAAGGAAATCGAAGGCTCCAGGGTTACCTCCGCGTTCGACTACAGCCTGGCTGCCGAGGACGCGCGCAAGGTGACGGTAAAAACCACGGTGGAAACCACCGATGTAATCACCCTCACTACAAGCCAGACCCGTTCGGTGCTGAGCGGGCGGCAGCTTGAGCAAGTCGATCCCCTGGGCGCCGTCACCACGTTCAGCTATGACGAGCGCGGCCTGCTGAGCAAGGAAACGCTGACGCTGGACGGCAAGGTGCTGCGCGAGGTGGTGCATGCTTCCAGCCCGCTCAAGGGCAATCTGTGGCGCCATGAACGCCACGACACCGAGACTGGACAGGGCATCCGGACCGTGGTGGATGAGTTGGGCCGCGTGCGCGAGCACTGGGAGCAGGAGGGCGCGCTGTGGCTGTTGATGAACAGCTACAGCTATGACTCGGCGGGTCGTAGCGCCAGCCGGTGTGAGTACGACTACGACAGCCAGCATCAACGGCACAGCACGCAGCTCACCACCTGGGCGTACACCGACAGCGGCACGACGATCACCCAGGTGCTCAAGGATGCCAGCGACCAGGAAATCGACCGTCAGTCCCAACGGATGGAGATTACAGCCGATAGCGAGACGGTGATCTCCAACGGCTTCGAGGTGCAACGCCGGTTCGAACCGGACGCTGGCGTGCTGACCGAAACGTTCGGGGACGCGAGCAAGGCTCACTTCAAGATTCAAAGCACCGTGAATGACGCCGGCCAGTTGCTCTCGGCCCGATACCTCAAGGTCGCTGCGGATAAAAAGGAGACCGAGCGGGACAGCCTGGCGATCGCCTACAACTGGCAGGGGCTGGCCGAGACCATGACGCCTGCGTTCGGCGCTGCTTCCACGTACCGCTATGATCGCTTTGGCCGCCTGCTCGGCACCACCACCGGCGGTGTCGAGGTCGGTAACACCTATGCCGATGCGTCGCGCTTGCCCGTGGCAACGACCGGCTTTGTGAAAGAGGCCGACGACGAGGTTCTGCTGGGAAGCCAGACAGTCGATGGCCTGGGGCGGATTACCAGCCGGACAGTCAACGGCTTCAAGACAACGGTCACCTATGCAGGGACGAGCCGCTGGGCCACGGGGGGTGATGCAGACAAGCAGCCACAGGCGGACAAGCATTTCACCCGCACCCGCGACGTCACGGGCCTGGAATTCAGTGAAACCTACGACCAGGGATTCGGCGGTTACATCCACACCTCCCGCACCGTGCTCAGCCGGGGCGGCAGGCTGTTGACGTTCGAAGGGTTATCGGGCGGCGTGACTCACTACCAGTACGATGCCTGCGGCCGGGTGCTGGGGTCGACCAATGACAGTTGCGAGGCGCGGTTCGTGTACGCCGATAAAGGTCTTCTGGCCAAGGAAACCATCAAGGCCCTGGCCGAGGGCGTCACCATGACGGTGACCTACAGCTACGACGAGATGGGCCTGGAGATCAGTCGCTCATTCGACTGCGAGGGCTTCGCGCCTCATGTGATCGAGCGGACCTTACTGGGCGATGGGCGCGTGCAGAAGAGCAGCCTGTCAATCAACAAGAAGGAACAGCGCAGCGATCAGTATGAATATGACGAACTCAAGCGCCTGGCATCGTGGTCGTGCACGGGTGAGGGGGTAGACACGGGTAATGACAGGCGTTACGTCAAGCAGGTTTTCAGCTACGACGCGTTCGGCAACGTAGTGTCGCGTCAGGACGATTACTATTTGATCGAGCACAAGCAGCGCCCTGACACGCTCGAAACGAGTACCACGACTTATCGCTACGACCCGCTGAAACCCGGGGTGCTGCTGAGCGTTGACGGGCATGGCATGCAAAACGATGACAGGGGCCGGGTGACCAATCGCTTCTGCCGTGAAATCACGTACCACGACAACGGCCAGGTCAAGCGCTACGCCTGTGAAGAAAGCCCTGAAGAGCCGATGCCTCGCAATGGCCTCAATCAGGATAGGGAGCAAGCCTTCCTGTACGACGACCTTGGCCGAGTCCGTGGGGATGGACGCGATTATTATCATTATCGCGGCGATCGCATTTATGCCTGCACCGAACAAAATCTCGTCAACTTCAATCGCGACCACAGCGGGCGGCGGATGATGGTGTTGCAAAACGACAGCCCCGGTTGCTGGATGCAGGAAGTCAGGGCCGCCAGTAGGGTCAATCCCGCCCAAGGCCTTTGCTTCGACACCTTCGAACTTCGCGACGCCGCCGGGACGGTATTCGCCAGCTTCAACCTGAAGCTCAAGACGATCACTTACCAGGCCTACACCCCTTATGGCGAGCGCAAGTCCAGCCGTGAGTCGTTCACCTGGCTGGGGTTCAAAGGTGAGCCGCAGAATGCGCTTGGGCTGTACCACCTTGGTAATGGCTACCGCCTCTATGACCCGCTTCTTCAGCGTTTCCAGACGCCTGATGACTGGAGCCCGTTCGGCGAAGGCGGCCCGGCGGCCTATGTTTTCTGCAACGGCGACCCGGTCAATTACTGTGATCCGCAGGGCCATCAGCGGGTCGCCCAGTTCAGCCGCCTGGAGACCGCTCCGTGGATGTACAGCGCCGAATTCAACATTGCGACGAGTGTGCTGGGGGTGCTCGCGACGCCGTTCACGGCAGGAGGATCGCTTGCCCTCGGCATCGGGCTGACCGGGCTTGCGGCCATAACGGCCGCGTTCGATATCGCCTCGACGCTGCTCAAGGACAGCGATCCCAAGTTGTCGAAAATTTTCGGGTACGTCGGGATGGCGACAGGGGCAATGGAGGCTGGTGCCGGGATCGTGACGGCATTCGGCAATGCGCCGGGTGTAATAGGCAAGTCTACTAACCGAGCAAGTGCTAGCTGGATGAGTGCGGCAGGCGATGGTCGCAGGGTCGACAGCCTCAGCCTTGCGCATTCAGCCCGAGGAGGCTCGCACAAATCGCAGACAGTGATTGACGGGGTGGCGGGGCTGGGGATGCAGTCCGCCGAAGCGGGGCTTCGTTGGCTTGATTGGGTGCCATCAGCGCGCCGTGCAAGAGGTATTGATAACTATCTTTTGAGGCAGTTCAGAGCCGCCATAAGGGAGCTGTCTGATGTGCCGTGGCTTGACCTGATAGCGGCTCAAGCCCTGGATATCGATATCTCCAAGCCGCTGGATTACAAGGGGGTGAGTGAGCTGCTCATAAAGGCTCATACCCGTGGTTTTCACTACGACAGAATCGTCGGTAGTTTCTGCCGGGGAACGATTCCTCCGCATGGCTACTGGACGGGGGGCGCAGGCACTTTTCGTACAAAGCCTGGTCGTTGAAGCGAAGGGGGCCGCACAGCGGCCCCCCCGGTTTCCTCAACCTTCGCGTTTCACCACCAACGTCAGAATGTCGTAACTCGCCACCAGCTCACCCAACTGGTTGGTCACTTCCACATCCCACGCCACCACCCCTTGCGGAATGCCCTGCGGGCTCTTCTTGCCCTGGTCGATCTTGCGCTTGCAGGTCAGGCGCGCCTGGATGGTGTCGCCGATGCCCACCGGGTTGATGAAGCGCAGGTTGTCCAGGCCGTAGTTGGCCAGCACCGGGCCGGGCGCGGGGCTGACGAACAGGCCCGCCGCGGCCGACAGCACGAAGTAGCCGTGGGCGATGCGCTTGCCGAACTGCGATTCGCGGGCGGCGATTTCGTCGAAGTGCATGTAGAAATGGTCGCCCGACAGGCAGCCGAAGTTCACCAGGTCGGCCTCGGTGACGGTGCGCCGGTGGGTCAGCAGCGACTCGCCGATGCGCAGGTCTTCGAAGTGGCGGCGGAACGGGTGCACGTCGGTTTCGATCACCTCGGCACCGCGCACGTATTCGCCGGTCACCGCCATCAGCATGCTCGGCGAGCCCTGTATCGCGGCGCGTTGCAGGTAGTGCTTGACCGCCCGCAGGCCGCCCAACTCTTCGCCGCCACCGGCGCGGCCGGGGCCGCCGTGCTTGAGTTGCGGCAAGGGCGAGCCGTGGCCGGTGGATTCAGTGGCGGCTTCGCGGTCCAGCACCAGCAGCCGGCCATGCCAGGCCGCCGCCACTGGAATGGCCTTGGCCGCGACGGCGCGGTCGGCGGTGACCAGGCTCGCCACCAGGCTGCCTTTGCCGCGCGCGGCGAGGTCGAGGGCTTCGTCGAGGTCGTTGTAGGTCATCAGGGTGCTGACCGGGCCGAACGCCTCGATATCGTGGGCGCCGCCTTCGGCGTGGGCATCCCGGGCCAGCAGCAGGGTCGGGGCGAAGAACGCACCGTTGGCGACGCCTTCACCGCGCGGTTCGAAACCGTCACGGGCGCCGAACAGCAGGTCGCAGCTTTGCAGCAGTTGTTCGACCCGCTCGCCAACGTCGGCCTGCTGATCATGGGACGCCAGGGCGCCCATGCGCACGCCCTCTACCGACGGATCACCCACCACCACCTTGCTCAGGCGCTCGCGCAGGCGCGTGGCCACGGCATCGAGGTGCTTGGCCGGGACGATGGCGCGGCGGATGGCGGTGCATTTCTGCCCGGCCTTGGTGGTCATCTCGCGCACCACCTCCTTGATGTAGAGGTCGAACTCCTCGCTGTCCGGCGTGACATCCGGGCCGAGGATGGCGCAGTTCAGCGAATCGGCCTCGGCGGTGAAGGGCACCGAGTGGCGGATCAGGTTGGGGTTGACGCGCAGCTTCGCCGCGGTGTCGGCCGAGCCGGTGAAGGTCACCACGTCCTGGCCGTCGAGGCGGTCGAGCAGGTCGCCGGTGCTGCCGATCACCAGTTGCAGGGCGCCTTGCGGCAGCAGGCCGGATTCATCCATCAGGCGCACCACGGCTTCGGTCAGGTAGCTGGTGGCAGTGGCCGGTTTGATGATGCACGGCATGCCGGCGAGGAAGGTCGGCGCGAACTTTTCCAGCATCCCCCAGATCGGGAAGTTGAAGGCGTTGATGTGCACCGCGACGCCGGTGCGCGGCACCAGGATGTGGCTGCCGGCGAAGCGCCCCTGTTTGCCCAGCGGGATTGCCGGGCCTTCATGCACGAGGTTGCCCGACGGCAGTTCGCGGGCGCCGATGCCAGCATAGGAGAACAGCGTGGCGTTGCCGCCTTCGATGTCGATCCAGCTATCGGCGCGGGTCGCGCCGCTGTGGTGGGACAGGGCGTAGAGCTGTTCCTTGCGCTCGGCCAGGTACAACGCCAGGGCCTTGAGGCGCTGGGCGCGTTGCTGGAAATCCAGGCTCATCAGTGCCGCGCGACCGCGCCGGCGGGCGTGTTCGACGGCTTCGGCGAAGTCCGGGCGCTCCTCGTGGGCATGGGCCAGGACGTGGCCGTCCAGGGCGCTGCGCAGGGATTGCGCGCCGTGCTCGCCGATCCAGCGGCCGGCGATGAAGCTTTGCAAGGTAGGGGCAGCAGGCATGGTGTGTTCTCCGATTCTTTCAAGACGGCGCTGTTACCACAGCGCCAGGGTGTAGCCGACGATCAGGCGGTTCTCGTCCAGGGCATTGGTCAGGCCGTTGCCGGAACGGAAGGTGACGTTGCGCCAGCGCAGGCTGACGTTTTTCAGCGGGCCGCTCTGGATGACGTAGGCGAGGTCGGTGTCGCGTTCGCGCTCGCGGCCGTTGTCGATGCCCGCCGCCTTGGCGTGGCGGCCATCGGTGTAGCGGGTCATGAAGGTCAGGCCGGGGATGCCGAGGGCGGCGAAGTCGTAGTCGTAGCGCGCCTGCCAGGAGTCCAGCCCGGCGCGGGTGAAGGTGTTGAAGGTGACCAGGTTGACGGTGTACGGGTCGCCGCCGTTGAGGAACGGGAAGGCACTGTCGCCAGACATCTGCTGGAAGGTGCCGCTGAATTTGTGCGCGCCCACCGCCAGGGTGAACATGCCGTTGAAGTTGCGGTTATCGATGCGGCCGGCGCGTTCGGCACCGTCGCCGCGGCTGTCGAAATAACGCAGGTCGCTGCGCAGGCTCAGGCCTTCGCCCAGCGGCTGGGTGTGCACCAGGCCGACGAACTGCTGGCGGTAGATCTCCTCCAGCTTGGCGTAGTAGTAGGTCACCGCCAGTTGCGGGTTGAAGGCGTAAGTGCCGCCGCCGAAGTCGAAGTGGTCGCTGCTGGCGGCGCCGTAGCCGATGTCGTCATTGCTCGACGAGTCGCGCAGGTTGGCCTTGGTCAGGCGACCGCCGTTGAGGGTCAGGCCGTCCAGTTCCTGGCTGGTCAGCAGGCCGCCCTTGAAGGTCGAGGCGAGCAGGCGGGTGTCGTTGTAGGTCACCACCGGCAACAGCGGTTGCAGGGTGCCGAGGCGCAGCACGCTTTTCGACAGGCGCACCTTGGTGGTCAGACCCAGCTCACTGTAATCATCCGCCGGCTCCAGGCTGTTGCGACCGTAAGGCAGCAGGCCGGTGCCGCGGCGGTCGCGGCTGGAATCGAGCTTGATGCCCAGTTGGCCCATGGCATCGACGCCGAAGCCCAGCGTGCCGTCGGTGAAGCCCGACTCCAGCTTGGCGGTGAAGCCCTGGGCCCATTCCTCGGCCTTGGCTTGCGGCGCGTTGTCCTGGCGGAAATCGCGGTTGATGTAGTGGTTGCGCAGCTCGATTTTTGCGTGGCTGTCCTCGACGAAACCGGCCATGGCCGGGGCGCAGGCGAGGGGCAGGGTGAGTCCTGCCAGAAGGCGAACAGGGTTCATTGTTGTTATTCCCGAGTCGTTTTCTTGTGAATTAGTGTTTGCTGGCGCCAGCGGCGCCGATACCGGTCATGGAGCGGATGAACTGCGCCAGGTAGCGCCCGCGTTCCTCGCTGGCCTGGGCCGAGCGGTCGGTGACCGAGAACACCCAGGCACTGAGGAAGGCCGCGCTCATGGAGAACAGCGCCGGGTTGCTGTAGGGGAACAGCGCCTTGTCGTGATGCAGCACGTTGACCCACACCACCGGGCTCAACACCAGCAGGATCACGGCCGAGAGCAGGCCCGCCATGCTGCCGGCGACCGCGCCACGGGTGGTCAGGCCCTTCCAGAACATCGAGAGGAACAGCACCGGGAAGTTGACCGACGCCGCGATCGCCAGCACCAGCCCGGACAGGAAGGCGATGTTCTGCGATTCGAACATCAGCCCGAGGATGATCGCCAGCACGCCAATCACCAGGGTGGCGACGCGGGAGACGCGGATCTCTTCCTGTTCAGTGGCCTTGCCCTTGCGGATCACGCAGGCGTAGAGGTCGTGGGACACCGCCGAAGCACCGGACAGCGCGAGGCCGGCGACCACCGCGAGGATGGTGGCGAAGGCCACTGCCGAGATGAAACCGAGGAACAGGTTGCCGCCCACGGCTTGCGCCAGGTGCACGGCGATCATGTTGCCGCCGCCGATGATTGCGCCGCTGGCGTCGCGGTAGGACGGTTCAGTACCGACCATGACGATGGCGCCGAAGCCGATGACGATCAGCAGCAGGTAGAAGTAGCCGATGAAACCGGTGGCGTAGAACACCGACTTGCGCGCTTCCTTGGCGTTACTGACGGTGAAGAAACGCATCAGGATGTGCGGCAGGCCGGCGGTGCCGAACATCATGCCCACGGCCAGGGAAATGGCGTCCACCGGGTTCGACAGCAAGCCGCCCGGGGCCATGATCGCCGCGCCCTTGGCGTGCACGGCGGTGGCGCTGGCGAACATCGCCTCGGTGCTGAAACCGAAGTGCTTGAGCACCATGAACGCCATGAAGGTGGTGCCGGACAGCAGCATCACCGCCTTGATGATCTGCACCCAGGTGGTGGCGAGCATGCCGCCGAAGGTCACGTAGAACACCATCAGCACGCCCACCAGCATCACCGCGTAGAGGTAGCTGATGCCGAACAGCAACTCGATCAGCTTGCCGGCGCCAACCATTTGCGCCACCAGGTACAGCAGCGCCACGGTCAGGGTGCCGAAGGCCGAGGTCAGGCGCACCGGCGTCTGCGCCAGGCGGTAGGAGACCACGTCGGCGAAGGTGTATTTGCCCAGGTTGCGCAGGCGTTCGGCGATCAGGAACAGGATGATCGGCCAGCCGGCGAGCACGCCGAGGGCGTAGAGCAGGCCGTCGTAGCCGTTGAGGAACATCATCGCCGAGATGCCAAGGAAGGACGCGGCGCTGATCATGTCGCCGGCGATCGCCAGCCCGTTCTGCATCCCGGTCAGGCCGCCGCCGGCGGTGTAGAAATCACTGGCCGAGCGGGTGCGCAGGGCGGCCCAGCGGGTCACGCCGAGGGTGAAGACGACGAACAGCAGGAACATGCCGATGGCGGTCCAGTTCATTGCGCGCACTCCTGCTTGACCTTGTCGTTGAGCGGATCGAGGACGTTGTTGGCGCGGTACACGTAGATACCGGTGAGGGCGAAGGACAACAGCACGATCAACACGCCCACCAGCATGCCCACCGTGGTCACGCCGCCACTGAGGGACTGGCCCAGGGTGCTGGGGGAAAAGGCCACGAGCAGGACGAAGCCGTAGTAGATCACCAGCATGGCGGCGGTCAGCGTGCCGTTGAGCCGGCGCTTGCGCCGGACCAGTTGCTGGAAGTCGGGGTGATTGCTGATGGATTCGATATGACTGGGAGTCATGGGTGGGCGCTCTCTTGATCTTGTTGTAGTTGTGTTGTGGGAGCGGGTTTACCCGCGATGGGTAGCGGACCCTGGGTGTTTCCGGTGAAACGGTGTTGCCTGGTTTTGCGGCCCTTCGCGAGCAAGCTCGCTCCTACCGGGTTTGCGTTTTGGGCGTGTAGGAGCGAGCTTGCTCGCGATAGTCAGAGCTGATCGAAGTCGAGCACCACGCGCTCGCTCACCGGGTAGCTCTGGCACGACAGCACATAGCCGGCCGCCACTTCGTAGTCTTCGAGGGCATGGTTGCTGTCCATTTCCACTTCGCCTTCGATGACCTTGCACTTGCAGGTGGAGCACACGCCCGCCTTGCACGACCACGGCAGTTCCGCGCCGATGGCGTTGCCGGCTTCCAGCACGCTCTGGGTGTTGCGCGGCAGGTCGAAGGAGAGGGCGCGGCCATCGCTGATCACGGTGATCTGGCTCACTGCCGCATCCACCTGCCGCGCCGCTTCGCGGGCATGGCGGCGTTCGCTGTTGCCGGCAGTGGCGAACAGTTCGAAGTGGATGCGCTCGGCCGCCATGCCCTTGGCCTTCAGCGCATCGCGCACGGTCTCGGTCATTTCCTGCGGGCCGCAGATGAACGCGGCGTCGAGGTTGGGCACGTCGAGCCAGCGGCTGAACAGTTGCTCGCATTTGCCGGCGTCGATGCGGCCGTTGTAGAGGTCGATGTCCTGCTGCTCGCGGCTGAACACGAAGATCAGGTTGAGGCGCTGCAGGTAACGGTTCTTCAGGTCTTCGAGCTGTTCGCGAAACAGCGCGCCGCCGCTGGCGCGGTTGCCGTAGAGCAGGGTGACGCGGCTGTTCGGCTCGGCCTCCAGGGTGCTCTTGACGATGGACAGGATCGGCGTGATGCCGCTGCCCGCCGCCACGGCGAGGTAATGGCCGTGGCGCGCCGGATCGAGGGCGACGTGGAAGCTGCCGGACGGCGGCATCACCTCCAGCACGTCACCGGCCGCGAGGGCTTCGTTGGCAAAGGCGGAGAAACGCCCGCCGTTGACCTTCTTCACCGCCACGCGCAATTCGTCGTCGTTGATGCCGGTGCAGATTGAGTAGGAACGGCGCACTTCTTCGTCGTCCAGCCGGGTGCGCAGCACCAGGTACTGGCCCTGGGTGAAGCGGAAGGTTTCGCGAAGGTCGTGCGGCACGTCGAACAGGATCGACACGGCGTCGCGGGTTTCGCTGCGGACTTGCTTGACGGTCAGGCTATGGAACTGGCTCATGGAATTCTCCATCAGGCGCGCTTGGCCGCGCCTAGATGCACTTGAAGTAGTCGAAGGGCTCGCGGCAGTCGCAGCAGCGGTACAGCGCCTTGCAGGCGGTGGAGCCGAACTGGCTGAGCAGTTCGGTGTGCACGCTGCCGCACTGCGGGCAGGCGATCACGTCAGGCTCGCCCAGCAGGCTGCGCTTGCTGCTGCTGCCGACCGGCGCGGCGATGCCGTAGGCGCGCAGGCGTTCGCGGCCGCTGGCGCTGATCCAGTCGGTGGTCCAGGCCGGGCTCAGTTGCCGGCTGAGTCGCGGCGCGGCGAAACCGGCCTGCTCCAGCGCGTCGCGGATGTCTTGCTCGATCACCTCGGTGGCCGGGCAGCCGGAGTAGGTCGGGGTCACGGTCACGCGCAGGTGACCTTCGGCCCAGTCGAGGTCGCGGACGATGCCCAGCTCGACCACGCTGACCACCGGCACTTCCGGGTCCATGACCTGTTCCAGCACCGTCCAGGCCTGGTGCAGGTCGTCGGCCCGGGGCGCGCGGGCGCCGCGGTCGCTGGCGATCAGCTCACCAGGTCGCATCGGGATAGGCTCGCGGCAGGAATTGCATTTCCGCCAGCAGCAAACCGAGGTGCTCGCTGTGCACGCCCTGGCGACCGCTGAGGTAGAAGTGGCTGGCCGGCTGCGGCACCGGCAGGCTGGCGCGCTCGAAGGTGGCTTCGACCTGCCGCTGCCAGTCCAGCGCGACCTGCTCGGGATTGCCGATCACGCCGGCCTGGAACAGGCGCTGCTCGACGGCATCGGCCTCCACCAGCTCGACGGTGAAGCGCCAGACCTGGGGCAGGGCGGCGAGCATGCGCTGGCGGCTTTCCTCGGTGCCGTCGCCCAGCCGCTCGACCCACTCGCCGGAGCGGCGCAGGTGATACGTAACTTCTTTCAGCGCCTTGGCGGCGACGCCCTGCACACGCTCGTCGCTGGAGCGGCACAGGCCTTGAAGCACCGCGTAATGCCAGGCGTCGTAGAAGAACTGCTTGAGGATGGTCACCGCGTAGTCGCCGTTGGGCTGTTCCACCAGCAGCAGGTTGCGGTAGGCGCGTTCGTCGCGGCGGAACACCAGGTGATCGGCGTCACGGCCGTCATCGGCCAGCTCGGCGGCGTATTCCAGCCAGTTGCGCGCCTGGCCGACCAGGTCGAGGCCGACGTTCATCAGCGCCAGTTCTTCTTCCAGCGCCGGGGCGCGGCCGCACCACTGGCACAGGCGCTGGGCCTGGACCATGGCGCTGTCGCCCAGGCGCAGCAGGTACTGGATCAGGTCCTGGTTCATCACATGTGCCCCACTTCGGCCGGCAGCTCGTAGAAGCTGGCGTGGCGGTAGATCTTGTCTTCGGACGGGGCGAACAGCGGGTCTTTTTCGTCCGGCGACGAGGCGGTGATCAGTGCCGACGGCACCACCCACAGGCTCACGCCTTCATTGCGCCGAGTGTACAGCTCGCGGGCGTTCTCGATGGCCATTACCGCGTCGGCGGCGTGCACGCTGCCGACATGCTTGTGGTTGAGGCCGTGCTTGCTGCGCACGAAAACTTCGAAAAGGGTCCATTCGGACATGGCGGGGTTCTCCTGTCAGGCGGCGGTCAGGCGGCGTTCTTGTTGTGTTTTTTGCGGGCGTGGGCGACCGCGGCCGCGCGGACCCAGGCACCGTCTTCGATGGCCTGGCGGCGGGTGGCGACGCGCTCCTGGTTGCACGGGCCGTTGCCCTTGAGCACTTCGTAGAATTCGTCCCACTGGATCTCGCCGAAATCGTAGTGGCCGCGCTCGGCGTTCCACTTCAGGTCCGGGTCCGGGGCGGTGCAGCCGAGCAGCTCCAGTTGCGGCACGGTCTGGTCGACGAAGCGCTGGCGCAGTTCGTCGTTGCTCTGGCGCTTGATTTTCCAGGCCATGGACTGGGCGCTGTTGGGCGAGTGCTCGTCGCTGGGGCCGAACATCATCAGCGACGGCCACCAGAGGCGGTTGATCGCGTCCTGGACCATGTCCTTCTGCGCCTGGGTGCCCTCGCGCATCATGGTCAGCAGCAGTTCATAGCCCTGGCGCTGGTGGAAACTCTCTTCCTTGCAGATGCGGATCATCGCCCGCGAGTAGGGGCCGTAGCTGGTGCGCTGGAGCACCACCTGATTGACGATGGCGGCGCCATCCACCAGCCAGCCCACCGCACCGATATCGGCCCAGCTCAGGGTCGGGTAGTTGAAAATACTCGAATACTTGGCTTTTCCGCTATGCATCTTGTCAATTTCTGTATCGCGATCAGCGCCCAGGGTTTCCATCGCGCTGTACAGGTACAAACCGTGGCCGGCTTCGTCCTGAATCTTCGCCATCAGTTGCAGCTTGCGCTTGAGGCTGGGAGCACGGGTGACCCAGTTGCCTTCTGGCAGCATGCCGACGATTTCGGAGTGGGCGTGTTGGGAAATCTGCCGGATCAGCGTCTGGCGATAGGCGTCCGGCATCCAGTTCTTGGCTTCGATCTTGATCTCGGCGTCGATCCGTTCCTGGAAGGCGCGTTCCTGCTCGGACATCTCTTCGAGGGTCTTCAGGCGCTTGACGCCGGTTTCGACCAATTGTGCGTACATGAGGGGTCTCCCGCCTTTTTGTCGTGGGGGCTTCGGGGCGTGAGACAGTTATAAGTGATACAAAACCAAATATCAAACAGAAAAAATGGTGTCGTAATTGTTTTTTGTGTCGGATCGCAGCGTTGATGACGAACGGAGTCCGGGTTGATTTATGTACTAAAAGTAACCTACCTTTGGTATGTCGATATTTCATCTCAACAACCCGGAGAAACCCATGCACGCCTTGATCGTCGTTGCGCATCCCGACACCGGTTCCCTGACCCATCGCGTCGCCGCTGAACTGGCGCACGGCGTCGCCGAACACCACGCCTTCGAACTCGCCGACCTCAGCGCCGAAGGCTTCGACCCGCGCTACAACCCCGAGGACCTCGCCCTGTTCCGCAACCAGGCGGCGGTGCCCGCGGACGTCCTCACCGAGCAGGCGCGGATCGACCGCGCCGATGCGCTGGTGTTGGTGTACCCGGTGTATTGGTGGTCGTTCCCGGCACTGCTCAAAGGCTGGATCGACCGGGTGTTCACCAGCGGCTGGGCCTACGATCAGGCCGAGCAGGGGCTATTGCAGCGCCTGCCGGTGCACTTGGTCGCTATCGCCGGCGCCGGCCCGCGCACTTACGACAAGCACGGCTACGCGGTGGCGATGCACACCCAGATTGAACACGGGATCTTTGGCTATTGCGGTGCGCGGGTGGCATCCTCGACGCTTTTGACCCAGATGGATGAGCATTTCCCCGAGGGGCATTTCGACACCGCGCGGCGTATTGGCCGTGAGCTGTTCAGTCACAGGAGTTGATGCATGAGCGACACCCGCAAGCGCCTGACCCGCGAGCAGCGCCTGGAGCAGTTGCTGGACGTTTCCCGGCAACTGATCGCCGCGGAGGGCACCGATGCCCTGAGCCTGGGCCGGCTGGCCGAGGCGGCGGGCATCACCAAACCGACGGTGTACGACCATTTCGGTACGCGGGAAGGTTTGTTGACCGCGCTCTACCGGGATTTCGAAACGCGGCAGAACCTGCTGATCGACGCGGCCATGGCGGCGGGTGAAGCCAGCCTGGCGGGTAAGGCGCGGGCGATCGCCGACAGTTATGTCGACTGCGTGCTGGCCGAAGGGCGGGAGATTCCCGGGGTGTTGGCGGCGCTGGAAGGTTCGCCGGAACTGGCGCGGTTGAAGCGCGAGTGTCAGCTTGAGTTTCTCGGCAAATGCCGGACGGTGCTTGGGCCTTTTGCCGGGGCGCTTTCTACTGCGGGGTTATGGGGAATGCTGGGCGCGGCGGATGCTTTGTCCGGGGCGGCGGTGGCCGGAGAGATTGAGCACGGGCAGGCGCGGGAGGAGTTGTTTGCCGTGATCGTCAGTCTGGTGGGCAGAAGCTGAGGTGACGGCCTCATCGCTGGCAAGCCAGCGCCCACAAGGTCCGTTGCATGTCGATCCCTGTGAGAGCCGGCTTGCCGGCGATGAGGCCCGAAAGACGGACTCAGCCTTCAACCCGCCTGCTTGCGCTTGTCATACACATGGCACGCCTTGCCTTCCGAGCGTTTGATCGAGTACGCCGGCTGCAACACGATCCGGGAGCTGATGCCGATATGGGTCTTGATATGCCGGCTCAGTTCCGAACACACCTCTTTCTGCTGCGCCTCGCCCAGGTGCTGGTGCTCGCCGCGCAGTTCGACATGGATGTCGATGCTGTCCAGGTTGCCATTGCGATACAGGTGGATCTCGTAGCACTCCGAAAGCTGTTTGACCTTGAGCACCTGTTCCTCGACCTGGGTCGGGAACACGTTGACCCCGCGGATGATCAGCATGTCGTCGCTGCGCCCGGTGATTTTGTCGATGCGTCGCATTGGCCGCGCGGTGCCCGGCAGCAGGCGGGTCAGGTCGCGGGTGCGGTAGCGCACCATCGGCAGCGCTTCCTTGCTCAGGGTGGTGAACACCAGCTCGCCCAGCTCGCCGTCCGGCAGCACTTCGCCGGTCACCGGGTCGATGATCTCGGGGTAGAAATGGTCTTCCCAGACGGTCGGCCCGTCGCGGCTTTCGGCGCATTCCATGGCGACACCCGGCCCCATGATTTCCGAAAGACCGTAGATATCCAGGGCGGTGATGCCCAGGCGCGCCTCGATCGAGGCGCGCAGTTCCGGCGTCCACGGCTCGGCGCCGAAGATGCCCAGGCGCAGTGCCAGCTTGTGCGGGTCGATGCCCTGGCGTTCGATCTCGTCGGCCAGGTTGAGCATGTACGACGGCGTGACCATGATGATGTCGGGCTGGAAGTCGCGGATCAGTTGCACCTGTTTCTCGGTCTGCCCGCCGGACATCGGGATCACCGTGCAGCCCAGGCGTTCAGCGCCGTAGTGGGCGCCGAGGCCGCCGGTGAACAGGCCGTAACCGTAGGAAACATGCACCTTGTCGCCCTTGCGCCCGCCCGCGGCGCGGATCGAGCGGGCCACCAGGTCGGCCCAATTGTCGATGTCCTTTTGGGTATAGCCGACCACCGTCGGCTTGCCGGTGGTGCCGCTGGACGCGTGCAGGCGGACGATGTCGTGCTGCGGCACGGCGAACATGCCGAACGGGTAGTTGTCGCGCAGGTCGTTCTTCACCGTGAACGGGAAGCGCGCGAGGTCATCGAGGCTGTCCAGGTCGGAAGGGTGAACGCCCAGTTCGTCGAAGCGCTGCCGGTACATCGGCACGTTCTGGTAAGCGTGCTCCAGGCTCCAGCGCAGGCGCTGCAACTGGTGGGCGCGCAGTTCGTCGACGCTGGCGGTTTCCATCGGGTCAAGCACGGGGGCGGGGGAAAGCTGCATGTTCATGGGTTCACTCTAATGTTGTTGTTGTCTGCGGCCGGCACGTCGGCCCGAGTGCATGGCGCCAAGCATAACCCGGCGCCATGGAGCGTTCAGTGTTCAGTCGTCGAGGCGTTCGATAATCATCGCCAGGCCCTGGCCGACGCCGATGCACAAGGTGCACAGGGCGTAGCGGCCACGGCGTTGTTCCAGTTCGGTGAGGGCGGTGGTGACCAGCCGTGCGCCGCTCATGCCCAGCGGGTGACCCAGGGCAATGGCGCCGCCGTTGGGGTTGACCCGCGGATCGTCGTCGGCCACGCCCAGTTCCCGCAGGACCGCCAGGCCCTGGGCGGCGAAGGCCTCGTTGAGTTCGATCACGTCCATGTCGGCCAGCGCCAGGCCGGCCAGCTCCAGCACTTTGTGGGTCGCCGGCACCGGGCCGATACCCATGATTCGCGGTTCGACCCCGGCGCTGGCCATCGCCACCACCCGGCCCCGGGCCTTCAGGCCGTAGCGACGGGCCACTTCGCGGCTGGCGAGGAGCACGGCGCAGGCCCCGTCATTCACACCCGACGCATTGCCGGCGGTGATGCTGCCGCCTTCGCGGAAAGGTGTGCCGAGGCGTTGCAACTGTTCCAGGGTGGTGTCGGCGCGCGGGTGCTCGTCCTGTTCCACCAGTTTCGCCGGGCCTTTGCGCTGCGGAACCGGCACCGGCACGATTTCCAGCCCGAGGCGGCCGCTGGCCTGGGCTGCTGCGGCGCGTTGCTGGCTGCGCAGGGCGAAGGCGTCCTGGTCGGCGCGGCTGATGTTGAACTGCGCGGCGACGTTTTCGGCGGTCTCCGGCATGCTGTCGATGCCGTACTGCTGCTGCATCAGCGGGTTGACGAAGCGCCAGCCGATGGTGGTGTCGAACAGTTCCGCCTGGCGCGAGAACGCTTGTTCAGCCTTGCCCATCACCAGCGGCGCGCGGGACATCGATTCGACGCCGCCGGCCAGCACCAGCCCGGCTTCGTTGCAGCGAATCGCCCGCGCCGCGGCGCCGACCGCTTCCAGGCCGGACGCGCAGAGGCGATTGAGCGTGACGCCGGGCACGCTGATCGGCAGGCCGGCCAGCAGCGACGACATGCGCGCGACGTTGCGGTTGTCTTCGCCGGCCTGGTTGGCGCAGCCGTAGAACACATCGTCCACCTGGCTCCAGTCCACCTGCGGATGGCGTTGCATCAGGGCGCGCAGCGGCACCGCGCCGAGGTCGTCGGCGCGCACGCCGCTCAGGGCGCCGGCATAGCGCCCGATGGGGGTGCGCACGGCGTCGATGATCAGGGCGTCATTCATGTCAGGGTCTCCGGTTCGAGTACGCTGCCGCGTACCTGGTAGGACTTGCCGCGAAACAGCGCGATCAATTTGCCGTGCTGGTTCTCGATGCGGACGTCATAAGTGCCGGTGCGTTTGCCGCGGCTCAGTTCAGTGCAGTCGGCGGTCAGGGTGTCGTCGAGAAACGCCGGGGCGATGTACTCGATGCTGCAACCCTGGGCCACCGTGGCGTCGTTGTGGCTGTTGCAGGCGAAGGCGAACGCCGAGTCGGCGAGGGTGAAGAGGAAGCCGCCGTGACAGGTGCCGTGACCCTGCAGCATGTCGGCGCGCACGCTCATGCCGACCCGCGCGGTGCCCGGGCCGCTGGCAAGCAGGCGCATGCCCAGGCCCTGGCTGGCGGCATCGCGGTCGAACAGGGCCTGGGCGCAGCGGCTGGCCAGATCCAGACGGTCATTCATGAAAGCGTGCTCCTTCGGCCCGTTGCCGACGCAGTTGCAGGGAGGGGCGATAGCGTTCTTCGCCATAGGCGGCTTGCAGGTGGTCAAGCACCCTCACCAGGGTGTCGGCGCCGAGCTGGTCGGCCCAGGCCAGCGGGCCGCGGGGGTAATTGACCCCGGCGCGCATCGCCAGGTCGATGTCCGCCGCCGAGGCCACCCCTTGCAGCAGGGCGTCGGCGGCTTCGTTGGCGAGCATGGCGACGGTGCGCAGCACGCACAGCGCCGGGCTGTCGCGCAGCGGGGTGACGGCGATGCCGGCGGCGCTCAGCAGTGCGACGACCTGGTCCACGGCGTGGGTCGAGGTGGCGTTGGCGCAACTGATGCCCACCCGGGTGCAGCGCCGGTAATCCAGGGCCAGGTCCAGCAACACCAGTTCGGTCAGGCCCTCATCGGCGGCGCGCTGGCTGGCAAGGCGGCCGTCGCTCAGGGCCAGGGTGGCGTCGCCGACCCGTAGCAGCCCGCGTCCGGCGCGGCGGCTGATGCTCACGCCGTGTTCGCTCAGGCGCTCCAGCAACGGCTGCAGCAGTCCGGCGTCGCCTTCGACGATCACGGCCGGCGTCTTCGCCGGGCTGATGAGGCTGGCGGCGGACGGGCGCACGGCGCCTTCGCGGTAGTCATAGAAACCGCGACCGCTCTTGCGTCCGAAGTGACCGGCGTCCACCAGTTCTTTCTGGATCTGCGAGGGCTGGAAGCGCATGTCCTGGTAATAGGCGTCGAACACCGAGCAGGTCACCGCGTAATTGACGTCGTGGCCAATCAGGTCGGTCAGTTCGAAGGCGCCCATGGCAAAGCCGCCCGCCTCGCGCAGCAGGGCGTCGAGGCTGGCGCAGTCGGCGGCGCCTTCCTGCAGCAGGCGCAGGCTTTCGGCATAGAACGGCCGGGCCACGCGGTTGACGATGAAGCCGGGCGTGGAGCGCGCCAGCACCGGTTGCTTGCCCCAGGCCAGGGCGGTGGCGAGCACGCGCGCGGCAACGTTCGGATCGGTGGCGAGGCCCTTGATCACTTCCACCAGGGCCATGACCGGCGCCGGGTTGAAGAAGTGCATGCCGACCAGGCGCTCGGGCCGGCGCATGCCGGCGCCGAGACGGGTGATGGAAATCGACGAGGTGTTGCTGGCGAGGATGCAGTCAGGGGCGCAGAGCGATTCCAGTTGGTGCAGCAACGCCTGCTTGACCTCCAGGTTTTCGACGATGGCTTCGATCACCAGGCCGGCATCGGCCAGGCGTTCAAGGCTGTCCGCCGGCACCAGCGTGGCTAGGCAGGCGTCGCGGGCGCTGGCCGCCAGTTTGCCGTTGTCGACCCGCTTCGCCAGTTGCCGGGCGATGCCGTCGATGGCTTGGGCGGCGGCGCCGGGGCGGTTGTCGTAGAGCCAGACCCGGTGCCCGGCGCTGGCGGCCACTTGGGCGATACCGGCGCCCATGGCGCCGGCGCCGATCACCGCGACGGGCACGTTGCTGTTGAGTGCGCTCATCGACTCAGTACCCCTTGAACTGCGGCGTGCGTTTTTCCATGAAGGCGGCGACGCCTTCGCGGTAGTCCTCGCTGCGTCCGGCCAGGCGCTGCAGGTCGCGTTCGAGGGTCAGTTGCTGCTCGAAACTGTTGTCCAGGCTGGCGTGCAGGCTGCGCTTGATCAGGCCGAGGCCGTAGGTCGGCTGGGTGGCGAGCTGGCGGGCGAGGGCGATGGCCTGGTCGCGCAATTCGGCGTCATCGACCACGCGGTAGATCAGCCCCCATTCCAGCGCCTGCTCGGCGCTCAGGCGCTCACCCAGCAGGGTCAGCGCCTTGGCCCGGGCCATGCCGACCAGCCGTGGCAACGCCCAGGTGCCGGCGGAGTCGGGAATCAGGCCGATCTTGCAGAACGCTTGGATAAAGCTCGCCGAGCGCGCGGCCAGGACCAGGTCGCAGGCCAGCGGGATGTTGGCGCCGGCGCCCGCGGCGACGCCGTTGACCGCGCAGATCACCGGGATCGGCAGTTCGCGCAGGGTGCGGATCAGCGGGTTGTAGAAGCGCTCGATGGACAGGCCGAGATCGGGCATTTCCGCGCCGGGGGCGACGTTGCGGTCGCTGAGGTCTTGCCCGGCACAGAAGCCGCGGCCTTCGGCGGTCAGCAGCAGGACGCGGACGTCGCTGTTGTTCTGCACGGTCTTCAGGGCGTCACGCACTTCCTGGTGCATAAGCGTATTGAAGCTGTTCAGTTGCTCGGGGCGGTTGAGGCTCAGGGTGGCGACCCCGGCTTCAATGGAAAACAGGATGTGCTGGTAGCTCATGGCGGGTCCTCTTAACGGCCTTTGAAGTCGGCCGGGCGTTTTTCCTGGAAGGCGCGGATGCCTTCGTTGCGGTCGGCGGTGCCGGCCAGCAGGGTGAAGGCGTGGCGTTCGAAGCGCAGGCCGCTGGCCAGGTCCAGGTCCTGGGCCTTGAGCAGAGCTTCCTTGGCCAGGCGCACCGCCAGCGGCGCTTTGGTAGCGATGCGCTGGGCGATCTGCAGGGCGCGTTCGACGGTCAGTTCCGGCGGGGTGATTTCGCTGACCAGCCCGGCATCGAGGGCGCGACGGGCGCTGATGGATTCGCCGGCGAGGACCATCTGCATCGCCAGCGACTTGCCCACCGCCCGCAGCAGACGCTGGGTGCCACCGGCGCCGGGCATGATGCCGAGGTTGATTTCCGGCTGGCCGAACTGGGCGTCGTCGCCGGCGATAAGGATGTCGGCGTGCATCGCCAGTTCGCAGCCACCGCCGAGGGCGTAGCCGTTGACTGCGGCAATCAGCGGTTTGGGGAAGCGGGTGATTTGTTGCCAGTAGGCCTGGCGTGGGTCGTCGAGCATGCCGACGAGGTCGCGCTCGGCCATCTCGTTGAGGTCGGCGCCGGCGGCGAAGGCCTTGCGGCTGCCGGTGATAACCACGGCGCGGACCTCGAGGTCATCGGCGCAGCGTTGCAGTTCGTCCGCCAGCTCGCCCAGCAGTTCGGTGGTCAGGGCATTCAGTGCATGTGGACGATGCAGGGTGATCAGGCGGGTGGCCTGATGCGCCTGCACCACAAGGGTGTGCGGCATGACGACTTCCTCGCAAGGCTCGCCGGACCCGTGGGTCGGCGTTTTATTGTTGGACGGGCTCGATGGCCGTTTCGCCAAAGTATAGGCATAATGCGATACAGAAAAACAATATCGACAATCAAAAATGTGTCCAATGATCGATTGTAATACTCAGGGAAGTCCGTTATTCCTAAGAAAAACCTCGTGTTAGGGGGTTTCGTGAGTACGACTGTTGCGTATCGTTTTCGAGGAGAAGTGGCATGACTTGTTACAGCATTGACGGCCTGACCCCGGTCATTCACCCCACCGCCTACGTGCACCCGTCGGCGGTATTGATCGGTGATGTGATCATCGGGCCGAACTGCTACGTCGGCCCGCTGGCCGCGCTGCGCGGTGACTTCGGACGGATCGTCCTGGAGGAGGGCGCCAACCTGCAGGACACCTGCGTCATGCACGGCTTTCCGGCCAGCGATACGGTGATCGAGCGCAACGGCCATGTCGGCCACGGTGCGGTGTTGCACGGGTGCCGGGTGGGCGAGGACGCGTTGATCGGGATGAACGCCGTGGTGCTCGACAACGCCCGCATCGCTCCGCGCTGCATCGTCTCGGCGGGCGCGCTGGTCAAGGCCGGGTTCCACTGCGAGGAGCAATCGCTGGTGCTGGGCTCGCCGGCAAAAGTGACCCGGCGCCTGAGCGACGACGAAGTGGCCTGGAAACAGACCGGCACCCGCGCCTATCAGCAACTGACCAGACGCTGCCTTGAAAGCCTGCGCGAGTGCGAGCCGCTGAGTGAAATCGAAGCCGGACGCGGCCGTTACCGTGACGACGCCGTGCGCCCGAAATTACCGGGCGGCGCCTGAACCGCCGGCGCGCGCCGAGCATGGTCATGCCGCGGGCGCGCGGGTATATTCCTTCCTTTTCTGACCGGAACGCTTATGTCGTCCCTCACGCCACTCGACCACCTGATCGACCGCTTCCAGCAGCAGACCCCGGTTCGCGCCAGTTCCCTGATCATCACCCTCTATGGCGATGCCATCGAACCCCGTGGCGGGACGGTCTGGCTGGGCAGCCTGATCCAGTTGCTCGAACCCATGGGCATCAACGAACGGCTGATTCGCACCTCGATCTTTCGCCTGACCAAGGAAAACTGGCTGACCGCCGAGAAAGTCGGCCGGCGCAGCTACTACAGCCTCACCGGCACCGGGCGGCGGCGTTTCGAGAAGGCCTTCAAGCGCGTCTATGCGGCCAATCCACCGGCGTGGGACGGCTCCTGGTGCCTGGCGGTGCTGACCCAGTTGCCGCAGGACAAGCGCAAGGAAGTCCGCGAGGAACTGGAATGGCAGGGCTTCGGCGCCATTTCCCCTGGCGTGCTGGGTTGCCCGCGCTGCGAGCGTGCGGATGTCAGCGCCACCCTCGCGGACCTCGGCGCCCAGGAAGACACCATCCTCTTCGAAACCACCGCCCAGGACGTGCTGGCCTCCAAGGCGCTGCGCATGCAGGTGCGCGAAAGCTGGAAGATCGACGAACTGGCGGCGCACTACAGCGAGTTCATCCAGTTGTTCCGGCCGCTGTGGCAGAGCCTCAAGGAACAGGACACCCTCGACCCGAAAGCCTGTTTCCTGGCGCGGGTGCTGCTGATCCATGAGTACCGCAAGCTGCTACTGCGCGATCCGCAACTGCCGGACGAACTGCTGCCGGGTGATTGGGAAGGCCGCGCGGCGCGGCAGTTGTGCCGCAATATCTACCGGTTGATCCACGCCGCCGCCGAGCAGTGGCTGGAGGCGGCGATGGAGACGGCGGACGGGCCGTTGCCCGAGGCGGGGGAGGGTTTTTACAAGCGGTTTGGTGGGTTGACCTGATAAAAATGCCAGTTGTGCCGCTCATGGCCCAAGAGGCTTACTGAAGTCCTTCTGAGAGGGGCTTCAACATGGCCAAACCTTCGCTGACGCAACTGAAGTCCTGGCTTGCAAGCGGGCCCAGAGGCCTGGGCTGGGAGATGATCGTTGCCTATGATCGGGACATGATCAACGAACTGCTTCAACAGCAGTACATCCATCGGTTCAGCCAAAGCGACTTCATACCGGCAATTTCTCAAAGCATCGACCTCACGCACTCCACCGAACACATGCAGGGCATCAGGCTCAGGGCGCCGGTGGCTTCATTTGAAGGTGACTCGCTGCGCCTGAGCATGGACTGCATCAGCGGAACGATCATCACGGAGGTAACGATAACGGGCGCCGTGCCTTACATCGGTACGGTCCGAAACCTGCTGCCCGTTGGCGGGCCTCAACTGACCTTGGGCGTGCCGCTGACGGAACTGACCGGGCAGGTGGGTGACGGTCGAAGAATTGTCCTGGATATCAGCAAGGGCACCGAGTTCTTGGCCAACTTCGTGCTCGACACGCAGTCTCAGCAGGTAATTGGCCAGCGCTTCAAGCATGTCTTTCAGAGCCTGCCTGAATCACAACGGACGTACGATCTGGGCCAGCTCGCCGATGATTTTCCCGTGCCGAAAAAGGTTGTCATGCGCGTCATGCCCGTCCCCGGAACGCGGGATAGCGCATCTTCCACGCTGGGAGGCGGCGCACTGCTGATGTTCGTGCGTTTCGAAAAGAACGCCGACGGTTCATTTCCTGGCCCGGACTTCCTGTACCCGATACCAGAGCACACCGCGTCCAAGCGCTACACGATATCGACCCTGACGTTCTGGGACTCCGCGAAGAAGTTTCCCGGGGATACCGGTGCAGGAGAACTCCCCGAAGTCATGAGTAGCATCGGTTTTGGTGACCACTATCAGGTGTTAGTGAACGACATCAGCTTTAGTGGGCAACCGGGGGCGCATCAAGGGTGGTACGGCGACCTTCAACTGTCGAGCAGTGTGTATGACGTCACTCCGGCATTTCCGGTTATCTGGGCGGGGGCCTATTTCGGCTTCTCCACAGTACCTCCGGTGAGTAACGGGGTACTGAGCTGGAGTGCGCGTGGAACGGATCCGGCCAACAGCAACGTCGGCTCTATCAGCACCCTTGGCAATTACGTTCCGCCTGAGCCCGCGTCGATGAAGAGTGATTGCGAGAACGTCACGGTATCGGCCAGTTGGAAAGTCGCAGGGCGGGATTTGCGCTCTTGCGCACTGGTTTCCATTTTGAAACACCCCTTGGCGGTTTCACCGACGTTTGAGGTCTGCAGCGCCGGGAAGAGTGTCAGCATGACGGCGGCGATTCCCTCCTCGCACGCGTCGACGCTGTCCTGGCGGATTGTTTCCCCTGGCATGGGCGGAACGCTCGGTACAGCAACCAACCGGCTGAGCTGTACCTACCAGGCGGCCGCTCCAGGCACGCAAAAGCAGGCCATTTATCTGGAGAGGGTGCGCGTCAAAAGCACGTATTCCCATGCCCCGGAAGACGAACAGGACATCACGATACTGGTACTGAACGTTACCCCCTCGGTGCCGATGTGCATCAGCGCGCAGAGCCAGCCTGAAACCAATCGCGTCCAGCTTCAGGTCCTGCGCAAAGGCGTTCCGGTCAATCTGAACGAGGTGGGCGACTATGTGCTTGAGCGAATGCTCATGCCCGCTACCTGCAACGTCACGGAGGACGGTATTTTTTCGGCGGCTTCCACGGCGAGCGGTATTGCCATCTTGCACCTGACAGTGCTCGATGACTTCTCCGACCATCACGGCTTTATTGTGCTTCCCATGCCATTGTGGGCTCACGAGGATGTTATGCAGCGGACGAACCGGTCGATCATGCAACACGCCATGGCAAGATCACCGCACTGACCCGGCTCAGTTAACTTGGCACGGTATCGATGCCTTTCTCGCCCCCGGCAGGTGGCTGCCGGAAGCTTTTTGAATCAATCGTTGACTTGGTAAAGGCACTTCGCTAGTTTCGCTGGTATGACGAACCTCCCGCTTGTGCCGACCCGCAGCATTATTACCGCCATTATCAGATTGGCGGGTTAGCTGGCACTTGCACCGAACCCGCCCTGGAGGCGGGTTCTTTCTCTCGACTCCTGGGCTCTTTGAAAAAACCAGGAGTTACCGATGACCAGCCTCACCGCATGCCCCAGTACAGCCGTTGGCGCACCGAACCTGCTGTCGGACTATGTGCGCCGGATTCTTGCCGCTCCGGTGTACGACCTGGCCATTGAAACCCCGCTGCAACCGGCCCGCGCCCTTTCGGCGCAACTGGGCAATCAAGTGCTGCTCAAGCGTGAAGACCTGCAGCCGACCTTCTCCTTCAAGATCCGTGGCGCCTACAACCGCCTCAGCCGGCTGACCCAGGCCCAGCGTGATCGCGGCGTGATCACCGCGTCCGCCGGCAACCATGCCCAGGGCGTGGCGCTGGCGGCCCGCGAGCTGGGCATTGTCGCCACCATCGTCATGCCGGAAACCACCCCGGCCCTCAAGGTCGAAGGCGTCCGCTCTCGCGGCGGCAACGTGGTGCTGCACGGCGACGCCTTCCCCCGTGCCCTCGCGCATGCGCTGCAACTGGCGCAGAGCGAAGGCGCGACCTTCGTCCCGCCCTTCGATGACCCGGACGTGATCGCCGGGCAGGGCACCGTGGCCATGGAAATCCTTCGCCAGCAGCAGGGCCCGCTGGATGCCATTTTTGTCCCGGTCGGTGGCGGCGGCTTGATCGCCGGCATCGCCGCCTACGTCAAATACCTGCGGCCCGAGGTCAAGGTCATCGGCGTCGAGCCCCACGACTCCAACTGCCTGCAGGCGGCCCTGGCGGCCGGCGAGCGGGTGGTGCTGCCGCAGGTCGGCACCTTCGCCGATGGCGTGGCGGTGGCGCAGATCGGCGCGCATTGCTTCGATGTCTGCCGGCACTACGTGGACGAAGTGATCACTGTCAGCAGTGACGAACTGTGCGCGGCCATCAAGGACATCTACGACGACACCCGCTCCATCACTGAGCCGTCCGGCGCGCTGGCGGTCGCCGGGATCAAGAAATACGTGGCCGCCCGTGGCGTGCGCGGGCAGACCCTGGTGGCGATCGACTCCGGCGCCAACGTCAACTTTGATCGCCTGCGCCATGTCGCCGAGCGCGCCGAACTGGGCGAGCAGCGTGAAGCGGTGATCGCGGTGACCATCCCCGAGCGCCCCGGCAGCTTCCGCGCCTTCTGCCAGGCCCTGGGCCGGCGGCAGATCACCGAGTTCAATTACCGCTACTACCCCGGCAAGGAAGCGCGGTTGTTCGTCGGCGTGCAGACCCATCCAGTCAACGACCCGCGCGACGCACTGCTGACCAGCCTGCGTGAACAGGGCTACGAGGTGGTGGACCTGACCGACAACGAACTGGCCAAGCTGCACATCCGCCACACCGTAGGCGGGCACGCCGGGCCGGGCGCCGACGAGCGCGTGCTGCGTTTCGAATTCCCCGAGCGGCCGGGCGCGTTGCTGGGCTTCCTCGAAAGCCTGGGCAAACGCTGGAACATCAGCCTGTTCCATTACCGCAACCACGGCGCCGCCGAAGCCCGGGTGTTCGCCGCCCTGGAAGTGCCCGCGGAGGAGCGCGAAGGCCTGCCGGGCGCGCTGGATGCCATGGGTTATCGCTATTGGGACGAGACCGATAATCCGGCATACCGGCTGTTTCTTGGCTGAATTGTCGTAGATCAACACGTGCTGGTCAGGACAGGTGGATGCTTGAAAGTACCGAGATAAAGCCACTGAGGGACAAGACCATGAGCAGCACGTTTTTCATTCCAGCCGTGAATATCATGGGTATCGGCTGCCTTGACGAGGCCATGGCCGCGATTGCCGGCTACGGCTTTCGCAAGGCCTTGATCGTCACCGACGCGGGCCTGGCCAAGGCCGGCGTCGCCGAGCGGATCGTCGAGCAACTGGCGCTGCGCGATATCGATGCCGCGGTGTTCGATGGCGCCAAACCGAACCCGAGCATCGCCAACGTCGAGCAGGGCCTGGCGATGCTGCAACGCGAGAAGTGCGATTTCGTGATTTCCTTGGGCGGCGGTTCGCCCCATGACTGCGCCAAGGGCATCGCGCTGTGCGCCACCAACGGCGGCAAAATCGCCGACTACGAGGGCGTCGATCGCTCGGCCAAGCCGCAACTGCCGCTGGTGGCGATCAACACCACCGCCGGCACAGCCAGCGAAATGACCCGTTTCTGCATCATCACCGACGAAGCGCGTCACGTGAAAATGGCCATCGTTGACCGCAACGTCACGCCGATTCTCTCGGTCAACGACCCGGCGCTGATGGTCGGCATGCCCAAATCACTGACCGCCGCCACCGGCATGGATGCGCTGACCCATGCGGTGGAGGCCTATGTGTCCACCGCGGCGTCGCCGATTACCGATGCCTGCGCCGTGAAGGCCATCGAACTGATCAGCGCCAACCTGCGCCAGGCCGTGGCGGACGGCACCGACATGCAGGCGCGCGAGAACATGGCGTATGCCCAGTTCCTCGCCGGCATGGCATTCAACAATGCGTCGCTGGGCTATGTGCACGCCATGGCGCACCAGTTGGGCGGCTTCTATGACTTGCCGCACGGCGTGTGCAACGCGGTGCTGTTGCCCCATGTGCAGCGCTTCAACGCCCGGGTGGCCGCGGCGCGGCTGCGGGATGTCGCGGCGGCGCTGGGTGCGCAGGTGCGCGAACTGGACGCGGAGCAGGGCGCGGCGGCGGCGATTGCCGCGATTGAGCAACTGAGCCGGGATATCGACATCCCGCCGGGATTGGCGGCGTTGGGGGCGAAGGTGGAAGACGTACCGATCCTCGCGGCCAACGCCCTGAAAGACGCCTGCGGCCTGACCAACCCACGGCCGGCGAGCCAGGCGGAGATCGAGGCGGTGTTCAAGGCGGCGTTTTGAGTTTGGGTTGAGGGAGATTTCATCGTGACCAGGCGCTAGCCGAGGGTTTTTCTTCGCTCTCAAGATCGAGCGCTGTCCGCGCATCGCGAGCACGCTCGCTCCTACAGTCGTGCATGCGCCAAGGCCCGCAACGCCATTTCCGCAGGCCATGGTGCGTTGCAACTTGTGTAGGAGCGAGCTTGCTCGCGATGCGCGGGTAGCGCTCGATCTCAAGAGCGCTGGAAAACTTCCGGCATACGCCTGGTGGCTACTACCCTCAATCACACCAAAAACCTACCCGCCTGAATCCTTGCCAGCCCGCCACCGCATCTCTAACCTTGCCGGTCTTTGCGTCTTGCCCCCGAGCCCCCATGACCCGCAGCACCTCCCGCACCACCGGACGTCCCACGCTGGCCGAAGTGGCCCGGCTTTCCGGGGTTTCCCCGATCACCGTGTCCCGCGCCCTGCGCGGTGTCGCCACGGTGGCGCCGGAGCTGGTGGAAAAGGTCCGCGCCGCTGCCACTGAACTGGGTTACGTCGCCAACCCGGCCGCTCGCGCCCTGGCGTCGGCGCAGAGCCAGTCGGTGGTGGTGCTGATTCCTTCGCTGTCCAACCAACTGTTCGTCGAAACCCTCGACGCCATTCATGACGTCCTGCGCCCTCGCGGCCTGGAAGTGCTGATCGGCAATTACCACTACGACGTCACGGTGGAAGAAAACCTCATCCGCAATTACCTGGCCTATCAGCCCCGCGGCCTGCTGCTCACCGGTTTCGAGCGCAGCGACGCTGCCCGGCAGATGCTCGCCGCCAGCCGCGTGCCTTGCGTGCACATGATGGAACTGAGCCACGCGCCGGGAACGCTGTCGGTGGGTTTCTCCCAGCAAGACGCCGGTCGTGCCGTGGCCCGCCACTTGATCGAACGCGGGCGGCGGCGCCTCGGCTTTATCGCCGCGCAACTGGATGCACGGGTTATGCAGCGCGCCGAAGGCTTCCGTCAGGCCCTCCTTGAGGCCGGGTTGTACGATCCGTCCCTGGAATTGCTGGTGCCGCAGCCGTCGTCCATCGGACTGGGCGGTGAGTTGTTCAGCCAGTTGCTGGCCCGCCACGGCGATATCGACGGCCTGTTCTTCTGTAACGACGACCTCGCCCAGGGCGCGATCTATCAAGCTCAACGCCAGGGCATCGCGGTGCCGGAACAGGTGGCGATGGTCGGTTTCAATGACCTGCCGGCCTCGGCCCATATGGTCCCGCGACTGACCTCGATCCGCACGCCACGGGCCGCCGTAGGCCATCACGCGGCGCAAGCGCTGCTGGCCTTGCTTGACGGAAAGAGTGGGCAAGCGCTCACCCGCGACCTCGGTTTTGAGCTGATGGTGCGGGAAAGCAGTTGATTAAAGCCGATAAGCGGTGCTGGCAGACTGCTTGCAGCGCGCTTTGGCGCATCTACGCTTAGCTCAATTCCGCCCATGGAGTGAGCGCGACATGTTTGACTCCCATCGCAAAACCGATCTTGCAGAAATCGAGCGGTGTAACCGGGCCTTGGCAGAAGCCAACGCGAAACTGGCTGCGATCAGCCGTTCCATGGCGATGATCGAGTTCAGCCCCGACGGAGTAGTACTCAACGCCAACGAGCACTTTTGCAACACCATGGGCTACCGCCTCGAAGACATCCGCGGTCAGCACCACCGGATGTTCTGCGAGGAAGCCTTCACCAAGACCGAGGACTACCGCCAGCTCTGGCGCGACCTGGCGCGGGGCGAGCCGCGCAGTGGCACGTTTTTGCGGCTGAATCGGCAACACAAGGAAATCTGGCTCGAAGCCAGCTACATGCCGGTGTTCGGCACGGGCGGGCAGGTCACCAGCATCATCAAGGTGGCGACCGATATCACCGAACGGGTGGTTCACGAGCACGAGGCTGACTGCCTGCTCGAAGCCATCGGCCGCTCGATGGCGGTCATCGAGTTCACCCCCGACGGGCGGGTGATCAAGGCCAACGACAATTTCCTCACCACCATGCGCTACCGCCTCGACGAGGTGGTCGGCCAGCACCACAGCCTGTTTTGTCACAAGAGCGAAAGCGAGTTGCCGGCCTACAAGGCGTTCTGGGCTTCGCTCAACCGCGGCGAATACCATTCGCACCGCTTCGAGCGAGTCAACAAGCTGGGGCAGATGGTCTACCTCGAAGCCTCCTACAACCCGATCTTCGACACCCATGGCCGGCTGTACAAAGTGGTCAAGTTCGCCAGCGATATCACCCAGCAGGTCTGCACCCAGCAATCCGCCGCCGAGGCCGCCCACGCCACCTCGGTGCAGAACGACGCCTGCGCCCGCAAGGGCTCGGAGGTGGTGCAGCAGACCGTGCATGTGATCGAAGAAATTTCCCACGACCTCAATGAAGCGGCGCGCAGCATCGATGCGGTGAGTCGCCAGTCGGAACTGATCGGACAGATTGTCCAGACCATCCGCGGCATCGCCGACCAGACCAACCTGCTGGCGCTCAACGCGGCCATCGAGGCGGCCCGGGCCGGTGAGCACGGGCGCGGGTTCGCGGTGGTGGCCGATGAGGTGCGCAACCTCGCGGCGCGCACCAGCAAGGCGACGCTGGAGATTGTCGAGGTGGTGCGGCAGAACCACGACCTATCGCTGAATGCCGTGGCCAGCATGCAGTCAAGCCTGAGCCGCACCGGGCTGGGAGTGGAACTGGCCAATGAGGCCGGGGAAGTGATCCTTGAGATCCAGCAGGGCTCGCAGCATGTGGTGGATGCGATCAGCCAGATCAATTCGACGTTGCAATTGCATTAGCCTGTCGGGCCTCATCGCTGGCAAGCCAGCGATGGGGCCCTCAGCTCAAACAGCCGCCGCCAACTGCGCCACCACATGCTCCCGGCGAATCCGCGCCAGCGGCACGCTGACCAGCGCCAGGGTCAGGATCACCGTCACGGCGATGCCCCACGCCGCAAGGGTGAAGCCGCCGAGGGAAATCAACCCGCCGGAAATCGCCGGGCCCACGGCCAGGCCGAGGCTGAGGAAGCTGCCGGCCGCCGCCACCACGCGACCTTCACGGTCCAGTTCCGCCGCCAGGCCGGTCAGGTAGCTCAGGGCGTAGAAATAGGTGATGCAGATGGTCATGACGCCGGCGGTGTACATGGTCTTGGAGTGTTCGCCTAGCACGTAGGCGAGGCTGGTGCCGCCGGTCAGCAGCACCGCGAGGATCACCGGGGTGCTCATGCCGAAGCGCTTGCCGATCATCGCCGCCAGCAGCGGGCCGATCAGGCCGACCACCGATTGCACCGACAACAGCACGCCCAGTTCATCGCCGCTGTAGCCGACCATGGTGCCGATCCGTTCGACGAAGGCCCAGCCCATGGTGTCGCGGGCCTGAAAGACGAACATCGCCAGCATCATGCAAACCGCCGGCAGGCTCAGCAGCACATTGCCTTTGCCGCCGGCCGGGCTGGCGATAACGGTTTCCGGCAGCGGTGCCCGTTGGGCCATCGCCGGAATCGCCAGCAGCATCACTGCCATGGTCGCCGCCATCGCGTAATACAGGCCGGGCAGGCCGTACAGCGCCATGACCTTGGCGTAGCCCAGCATGACCACGATCATCAGCAGCACCGACAGCACGTTCATGTGCCCGGCGATGCGGTCCGGGTGTTTGGCGCTGGCCACCGCGGCGTTGCCGCAGGCCAGGGCCAGGCCCGCGCCGATGCCGGCGATGCAGCGCACGGCGGCGAGGGCGTAGAGGTTCTCGATGTTGGCGCTGACCAGGTTGGCGGCGATCGCCAGCAGGGTGCCGGCCAACGCCAGCGTGCGGCGTGGCGCGCGGCCCATGAACGGCGCGACCAGCAGCGAAGCGAGCATGGTGAAGCCGAATTCCGCCGACATCAGCAACCCGGCCTGGGCTTCGTTGAGTTGCAGGTCGTGGATGATGGCGCTGATCAGGAACGGCAGGGCCCAGAGGCCCAGCAGGCCAACCCCGTAGGCGGACCCCGCGGCGGAGAACACCAGGCTCCAGCTTTCAGGCAGGACGTTACGTATTGTTTTCATTGTGTATTCCCGGAGTGCACGCAAAAAAGCGCGCCATTATCGGCGCGCTGATGGAGATTTACTGCTGACTTTCGTCGACCGGCGTGCCGTCGTCGTACTGCGACAGCCAGGTCACCATGGCCTCGCGGTAACGGGTGAAGCCCTTGTAGTCCACCAGTTCCTGGTCGAGGTCGCGGATTACGCGGTGCATGCGCTTGGCCCATTGCGGGGCGAACTCGGCCAGTTGAGCGAGGCTGACCAGGTAGGTGCGCACCGGGAACAG
This sequence comes from Pseudomonas sp. 5P_5.1_Bac1, assembly GCF_025466015.1. Taxonomy (NCBI): domain Bacteria; kingdom Pseudomonadati; phylum Pseudomonadota; class Gammaproteobacteria; order Pseudomonadales; family Pseudomonadaceae; genus Pseudomonas; species Pseudomonas sp. 5P_5.1_Bac1. Next base: position 121,273 of record NZ_JANLNX010000070.1, read on the forward strand.
CACGGCGTTGCTGCGCGGCAGGCGGTGCAGCGGTTGCAGCTCGATTCGCAGGTTGACCAGCTCGCCGGCGTTTTCCGCGGTGACGATGGTGCGGTCCGGCGCCCAGTCCGGCAGGGTCTCGGCGGAGGTTTCCAGGCGCGGGTTGACGGTGATCGACCAGTTGGTGCGGCGCACCGGGTGGCCGGGACGCAGGCGCAGGAGGAATTTCAGCGCGCGCTGCAGGATGCCCATTTCATGCAGCTTGGGCACCGGGCCGTGGAATTCCATGAAGCTCATGCCAAGGTTGAAGCGCAGCGAGTAGTCGGCGCGCTGGGTCGCCATGCCGGCGCCCATCACCAGGGTGTCGTCGCGCTCTTCGAGAAGGATGAACTCGCCCTGGGCCTGACGGGTGATGTATTCCATCGGGTCCATTGGCAGGGTGCTGGCGTCGCCGAACACGAAGGTGTCGTCGAGCTGCAGCGGACGGTTGATCCAGTGCCACTGGGTGCCTTTCTTCTCCAGGGTGAAATGCTCGGGGTAGTCCCGGGAATAGGACTCCATCAGCAGTTCCAGCAAGTCCCACTGCGCTTCCATCATGTGCGGCAGGGCGGCGTAGTGCACGCCCGGCTGGCTTTCGAGGATCTGCGCGCGGTGATGGCATTCGGAGATGTAGTGTTCGTCGATGTCGAACTGGCCGCGCAGCGCGCCCTCGCCGAACGGTACATGCGGCTCGACGTTCATCGAGTACATGTACTGGTCTTCCGGGTAGGGGAAGGGCAGGCGCAGCACCGCGTCGCGGCTGTTGCTGTAGGTGAAGTCGCTGGCGTCGACGTCGGCGTAGGTTTCGATCGGCTTGAATACGGTCATGTGTTGTCTTCCTGTCTCAGAGGTCTACGACCAGGCGGCTGCAGTTGGCGCGGGATACGCAGGGCATGAATTTGCGCTTGCTCAGCTTGTCTTCGTCGCTGAGCCAGTCATCGCGGTGGTCGAGTTCGCCCTCGACTTCCAGCACTTCGGTTTCGCAGTAGCCGCAGGCGCCGCCGCGGCACAGGTACGGCACGGTGTAGCCGGCCTGTTCGGCGGCTTCGAGCAGCGACTGTTCGGCCGGCACTTCGATGGTCACGCCCTGGCGCGCCAGGGTGACGCTGAACGGCAGGCCGTTGGAGCCTTGCTCGACGAAGCGTTCGTAGTGGATGTGGCTGTCGGTCCAGCCCAGGGCGTGGGCGCTTTCGACGGTGTCGTCGATCATGCTGTCCGGGCCGCAGACGTAGACGTGGCTGCCCAACTGACGGCCGGCGAGGATACGCGGGATGTCCATGCGCTCGTCCTCCCCCTGCACATACAGATGCACCCGGGCGCCGTAGCGGGCTTGCAGTTCGCGACCGAGGGCGAGGTGCTCCGGGCCGCGCACGGCCAGGTGCAGCTCGAAGGTGGACTGCTTGAGTTGCAGCTCTTCCAGTTGCGAATACACCGGGGTGATGCCGACGCCGCCGGCGATGAACAGGTGCTGGCGGGCGTGCTTGGCCAGCGGGAACAGGTTGGCCGGTTGCAGGATTTGCAGCAGGTCGCCTTCGCTCACCCGGTCGTGCAGGTAGCGCGAGCCGCCGCGGCCTTCGCTGACCCGGCGCACGGCGATCTGGTAGGCGCTGGCGTCGTAGGGCGAACTCATCAGCGAGTAGGCGTTGCGGTGAGTCTTGTCGCCGTCTTCGAGCACCACCACCACATGGCTGCCGCCGGAGAAGGCGGGCAGGCTCTTGCCGTCCGGATCGACCAGGGTGAAGCGGGTGATTTCCGGGGTCAGCGGTTCGATCCGGGCCACGCGGACGGCGAGGGTGCCGTTATGGGTATTCATGTGTCGAGCTCCTCGGCAGCGGGCAGTTCGCCTGGGACTTCGCCGTCGGCCTTGATGCCCTGGAAGGCGGCCAGACGACGGGAATAGTGGTCGCGCACCACGAGGTTGAGCTGGCAACCGGGGCAGGTGAAGACACGCTGCGCGACGTTTTCGGTGTAGGTGTCGCAGTGCGCGCACCAGACCCGGCGAACCAGGGTGCCGCTGTGTTCACGCAGCACTTCGTCGCGGTTCAGGTCGACTTCGTTGGCGGCCTGCATGGCGGTGCCGATAAAGCTTTCCGAGCCGCTCAGGTACAGGCGGGTGCCCATGCGGGCGGCGCCGAGGCGTTCGCGCAGGGCGTCGAGCAGCGCCTGGTTGCTGGGGAACACTTCCAGTCCCGCCACGTCGGCGTCTTGCAGGTCCTGCAAGTGGGTGTGGCCGGAGAAGGATTCGGTGGAGTAGAGCAGGGCGCTGTTGTGGCGCTGTTCGGCGGACATGTCCGCGATCAGGCGCAGCATGGCCGCGCCGCCGCTGCCCTGGCCCGCGATCAGGTGGCGCAGGCCGCCCGTCATGGGTTGCAGCCGGTCGTAGACCGGACGGCTCTTGATGCCGGTGATAAGCATGGGTGACACACCTCGTAAGTCGTTACCCCGGTTTGGGCCGGTGGGTAACAATGGCGACCGGTTTCTGCTTCGTGTCGGGGATAAAGCAGAACCTATGCCATATTGCCTATGGTTTTATATGTTTTATCGCAAAGGCCGGTTTTGAGCCGGTTTCATCAGGTGTTGCAAAGGTGAAGGGTGGTGCCGGCGACCGGATCGGTGCTGCGAAATGGGGCGCAAGGCACCCCTTCGGTGCGAATCAGTGCTTGAACATCACGTGGCGGACGCAGGTGTAGTCTTCCAGGCCGTACATCGACATGTCCTTGCCGTAGCCCGACTGCTTCATGCCGCCGTGGGGCATTTCGCTGACCAGCATGAAGTGCGTGTTGACCCAGGTGCAGCCGTATTGCAGGCGCGCGGCCAGGCGGTTGGCACGGCCGACGTCGCGGGTCCAGACCGAGGAGGCCAGGCCGTAGTCGGAGTCGTTGGCCCAGGCCAGGGCCTGCGCTTCGTCGTCGAACGGGGTGATGCTGACCACCGGCCCGAAGACTTCACGCTGAACGATTTCATCGTCCTGGCGGGCATCGGCCAGAACGGTCGGCTCGAAGAAGAAGCCCGGGCCGTCGACGCGGTTGCCGCCGGTGACCACACGGATATGCGGCTGCGCCTTGGCGCGCTCGACGAAGCCGGCCACGCGCTCAAGGTGATCGCGGGTGATCAGCGGGCCGAGTTCAGTCTCCGGGTCGTCCTGCAGGCCCATGCGCAGGCTTGATACCGCCTCGCCCAACTGGCTGACGAAGCGCTCGTAGACCCCTTTCTGAACGTAGAGGCGGCAGGCGGCGGTGCAGTCCTGGCCAGCGTTGTAGAAGGCGAACGCGCGGATGCCTTCGACGGCGGCGTCGATATCGGCGTCATCGAAGATCAGCACTGGCGCCTTGCCGCCCAGTTCCATATGGGTGCGCTTTACGCTGCTGGCGGTGCTGGAAATGATGCGCGCCCCGGTGGCGACCGAACCGGTCAGCGAGACCATGCGCACCTTGGCGTGATTGACCAGTGGCTCGCCGACGCTCGGGCCCCGGCCGAAAAGGATGTTGACCACGCCGGCAGGGAACAGCTCGGCGATGATTTCGCCGAGGGCCAGGGCGGTCAGCGGCGTCTGCTCGGACGGCTTGAGCACCACGGTGTTGCCGGCGGCCAGGGCCGGGGCGAGTTTCCAGGCGACCATCATCAGCGGGTAGTTCCACGGCGCGATGGAAGCGACCACGCCCAGTGGGTCGCGGCGGATCATCGAGGTGTGGCCCGGCAGGTATTCGCCACCCGCGGAGCCCGACAGGCAGCGGCTGGCGCCGGCGAAGAAGCGGAAGACGTCGGCGATGGCCGGGATTTCATCGTTGAGGGCGGCCTGATAAGGCTTGCCGCAGTTCAGCGATTCGAGGCGGGCGAGGGTTTCGGCCTCGGCCTCGATGCGATCGGCCAGCTTCAGCAGCAGGTGCGCGCGGTCCTTCGGCGGGGTCTGCGACCAGCCGTCGAACGCCTGGTCGGCGGCCTGCACCGCGGCGTCAACCTGAGCGCTGCTGGCTTCGGGGATGTTCACCAGGACGCTGCCCTCGGCGGGGTTGTACACGGCGTAGGGAGCACCTTGCCCATCGATCAACTGGCCATTGATCAGGAGTCGGGTTTGCATGGCGTATTCCTTGGTTGGATTTGTTGACGGAAATCGCTGATGCAGGCGCGGACGTCGTGAATGCTCGCGTTCCTGCTTTAAACATATGAAACCATATCTTAAAGTTTGATTCTTGCCAACTGGCTTGAAAAAGCTAAGTCGAGGCGAGTTCGGCGCTATCAAGCGTCCGGTTCTTCGCTATAAGATGCGGGATTGAATTTTTTCGCCGAGGCTGGCTTCAGGCTCTGCAATGCTCGATAGGGAGAGGCAATGACTGCCCTTAATAGTGCTCGTAACACCGCATTCATCCGGCTGCGCCAGGAAGGGCGCACCGATGAGGTGGCGCGCCGGCTGGTGGAGGCCATCGAACTGGGGCTGTTCGCCGAAGGCCAGCAGTTGCCCAGCGAGGCGGAACTGGCGCTGCAACTGGGCGTGGCCACGGTCACGCTGCGCGAGGCGCTGGTGGTGTTGCGCCAGCGCGGGTTGATCGAAACCCGGCGCGGGCGTAACGGCGGCAGTTTCGTCTGCGCGCCGATCGAATTACCCGAGGCGTTGCTGCTGCAACGCCTGCGCGACATGAGCGGCCCGGACCTGCGCGACCTGGGCGATGAGCAGACCGCCATTTCCGGCACCGCCGCGCGCCTGGCGGCCCGGCGCAGTTCGCCCGAGCAGCAGGCGCGCATCGCCCATCACATCGACATGCTCCGACAAGCCGCCTCGCGTCAGGCGCGGCATCGCGCCGATGCCCGTTTCCACATCGAGGTGGCCGCGGCCGCCCAGTCGCTGCGCCTGACCAACGCAGAGATGCGCTTGCAATCCGAAGTGGGCGAACTGTTGTGGATGGACGCGGCGGGCGGCAGCGATGTGGCGGTGGTCGAGCAGGAACACCAGGCGATCCTGCAGGCGCTGGTCGCGGGGGATGCGGTGCTGGCCGGCGCGCTGGCCGAGGCCCATGTCAGCCGCGGTATCAAGCGCCTGATCAGCCTGCGTCTGGAACTGCTGGCCGAAACCGATGAAGACTGAAATGGCGTGACACAACGCCTGATGACATAACAAGAAATGCCGAACCTGCGTGAGGTAATGCCATGTTTGCCCTGAGCGATAACGCGTCCTTTTCGGCCTGCGCCCAGCAGTTGGACAGCACCCTGGGGACTATTTTCAACCAGGTCCGCGAGTTGGTGGAGGACACCCGCTCGCTCTGGGAGCGGGTTCTGGCCGAGGGCCGGCAGCCCGCCGCGAAAGACCTGGCGTCCTTGCGCCCGGCCATCGACCGCCAGTTGCTCGCGACCGGTGCCTTTGGTTGCGGTGGCGGTGTGATCGTCGAGCCCAACTGTCTGGCCGACCGGGAAATGCACCTGGAATGGTGGTACCTGGCGGACGGCGGCAAGACCCTGCCGCTGCGGCCCAATTTTGACCGGCGCCGCGAGAATTACTACGACTACACCGAAATGCCCTGGTACCGCCGTCCCCGCGATACCGGCAAAAGCGTGGTGGAGGGGCCTTACGTCGACCTCTACGGCACCAACCTGTACGTGTTGACCTTCACCATGCCGATCATGGTGCAGGGGCGTTTCATTGGTGTCGCCGGGCTCGACCTGTCGTTGCACAACGTCGAACGCCTGCTGGTGCGCAGCTTGATGCGCCTGGACCATGAGGCGGTGTTGTTGTCCGCCGATGGTCGGGTGATCGCGTCCAACACGGCCAACTGGATGGTGGGGGACCTGGTCTCGACGTTGCTGAGCAATATGCAACTGGACGAGATTCGTTTGACCTTGTCGGAGTCGGAGACGGGGTGGTCGCTGGTGCGGTTGCCGGGGTTGCGCAAGGCGCTTTGATCTTTTATTGCGAGTATCGCGAGCAAGCGCGCTCCTACAGGGTTCAATCGCAATCCTGTAGGAGCGAGCTTGCTCGCGATGCGGCCCCATCAATCAAGCCTGCGCAACAACCTCTCCAAACTCTCCTCCAGCCGCCCCTTCAGCACCTGCAATTCCCCATCCCCCAACTTCTGCGCACACCCTCGTTCCAGCGCATCGCAATGCGCCACCAGCCCGCGCGCCTTGAGCATTTTCATGCCGCCGCGAATCCGGTGGACCAGTGCCTTGAGCGCCGGTCGCGGCGAGTCCGGGCCGAGGGCGCGCAAGGCAGCAAGGTCCAGGGTGGTGCTGTGGGCCAGTTCGGCGATCAGGCGCTGGATCAGTTGCGGGTCGTTGAGGGTCAGGTGACGCAGTTCATCGAGGTCGAAACCGCTGTCGTCCTCGCTGGCTGCCATGGCGGGCGTCACGTCCAGCCCGCTCAGGTGCTGGCGCAAGGCGCCAAGGCCGATGGGCTTGAACAGGCAGTCATCCATTCCCGACGCCACGCAATGCTCGCGTTCCTCGGCCTGGGCATTGGCGGTCAGGCCGAGGATCAGGCAGCGGCGCCGCTGGCTCGCGGCCTCTTCAGCGCGCACCGCCTGGGCCAGCTCATGACCGTCCATGCCCGGCATATTGCAATCGGTGATCAGCACGTCGAACTGGCCGTCGCGCCATAGCTGCAACGCCGCGCTGCCGTCGCTGGCCTGGCTGACGCGGTGGCCGAGTACGCCGAGTTGCTTGTCCAGCAGCATCAGGTTGGCCGGGTAGTCATCCACCACGAGGATGTTCAGCGCCGGGCTGTTGGCCTGCGTCTCGCTGGTCACTTGCGCGCGCTCCAGCGGGCCGGCCCACGGCAGGCTCAGGTCGATCACCACCCGGGTGCCCTGGCCGGGTTCGCTGGAAAGCCGCAGCGCGCCGCTCATCAATTCGCACAGGGTCCGGCTGATCACCAGGCCTAGGCCGGTGCCCTGGCGCGCCGGCTGCTGGCCGACCTGGGCGAACGGGCTGAATAGCCGCGCCTGATCGGCGGCGCTGATGCCGATGCCGCTGTCCCGCACGCTGAGTTCGATGCGGGCATTCAGGTCGTCGCTCGCCGCCTCGATGTTCAACTCGACCCGCACCACGCCGTGTTCGGTGAATTTGATGGCGTTGCTCAGCAGGTTGGACAGCACCTGGCGCAATCGCAGCGGATCGACCAGCACCGACCGCGCCGGGCCGCGCAGGTCCAGTTCCAGGGTCAGGCCCTTGAGCCGGGCGCTGCTGTCGAAGACTTGCGCGGCACTGCGGATCAGCAGCGGCAGGTCGGTAGGTTCGGGGGCCAGGGCCATGTGCCCGGACTCGATGCGGGCGATGTCGAGCACGTCACCGATCAGTTCCAGCAGCCCGCTGGCGGAGTCGAACGCGACCTGCAACGACGGCTGGTCGATGCGGCCCTGGGCGGCATCTTTCAGGGCCAGTTCCAGCAGGCCGATCACCGCGTTCATCGGCGTGCGGATTTCATGGCTCATGGTGGCGAGAAACGCACTCTTGGCGTGGTTGGCGTTGTCGGCCTGTTCCTTGGCCTGGCGCAGTTCGAGCAGCAGTCCTTCGCTGATTTTCAGTTGCCGTTGCAGCGCCTGTTCGGCCTCGGTGCGCTGGCCGATCAGGCGGCGCAGGTAGCGGTTCCAGAACACCACGGCGGCGATCAGCAGGCCGGCGACCACCAGAATCTGCAGCACCAGCTCGCGGTAGTTGCGCCACGGGTTGTCGCTGATCAAGGCATTGGTCCGCCAACGGTTGGCAAGCTGGGTCATCTCATCCGGCTCGATGCTGAGCAGGGTCTTTTCCAGGATCGAATGCAGCAAGGTGTTGCCGTGAGCGGTGGCGAACGCGGCGGTCGCCGGGGTGTCGTCGAGCAGCGCGGCGATGCGCAGGCGGTCCTTGAACAGCCGGCTGATGAAATAGGCGGCGTTGATCTGTGAGCTGATGGCGGCATCGGCGCGGCCCTGAGCGACGTACTCCATCAACGCCAGCGGGTCATCGACTTCCACCAGTTCGATAGCCGGGTGCTCGCGGCGCAAGGTCTGCGCGTACGGCGTGCCACGGATCAGCGCCAGGCGTTTGCCGGCCAGCGCTTCGGCGGTGTCGGGGGCATTGGCGTGGGCGGCGGTGACCAGCACCCGTGGCGTGGTCAGGTAAGGCCGGGTGAAATCAAGGGTACGGGCGCGCTCGGCGCCGTAGGGCAGGGTGCCGACCAGATCGGCCTGACCGTCTTCGACCAACTGGATCATCTCCGGCACCGAGGCCGCCTCGACGACCTGGAAGTCGAGGCCGGTGCGCAGGCCGATCTGTTCCAGCAGGTCGGCGGTGATGCCGCGAAACTGCTGTTTGTCATCAATGAACGTCAGCGGCGCAAAGTACTTGTTGATCGCCACTCTGACCTTGGGATTAGCGCGGATCCACGCCAGTTCGTTCGGCGTCAGGACCAGCGCGCCGCGGTTGAGCAGGACGCTGTTGAGGCCGCTGCTCCAGCGCCGGGCGACATTCATCCGGTCGCTTTCCGACAGGCTGTCGAGGGCCTGGTTGAGCACCCGCAGCAAGGTGCTGTTGTCGTGTTCGAGGGCGAAGTTGAAGGACGAGCGCAGCGGTTTGACGTAGTAGCTGATCTGCACGCTGTCGCGGTAGTGGTTGCCGATCAGGTAGTCGGCGCTGATGGCATCGCCGATGAAGGCGTCGGCATCGCCCTGGGTCAGGGCCGACAACGCGGCCATGCTCGACGCATAAAGCTGCAGGTTCGCGCGGGGATAGACCTCGCGGATGCGTTCGGCCGGCAGGTAGTGATCGACCATCGCCAGGCGCAGCCCGGCGAGGTCATCGTCGGGGTTGCGTGGTTTGCCCAGTGGCGTGGCGATGACCGCCTGATCCTCGGCGTAGGGCAGGCTCGACAGCAACTCGCTGTCGGCGCCCTCGAAACCGTTGGCGCTGCCTAGCAGGTCGATTTCGCCACGGTGCAGGGCCTGGATCGCCTGGCTGCGGTCGGGGTAATGCAGCACCTGGACGCCGACCCGCAACTGCTCAGCCAGCAGCCCGGCGTAGTCGGCGGTGAGGCCTTCGTAGTCGTGCTGGCTGACGTTGATGTCGAAGGGCGGGTAGTCCGGCGCCGAGGTGCCCAGGCGCAGGACTTTCTTGCGTTCCAGCCATTGCCGGTCGGCGCTGCTGAGGATTGGCGCCGCGCTGCTGCTGACCGAACGATCGAGCAATTCGCGCTGGGTCACCGGCTCGCTGGCCGGCAGCGGCCCGGGCAGCAGCAGGAGCAAGCCGCCGAAGCCCCAGGCGCAGAACAGATGGGCGTTCATGAGCGCTTCAGAGCATTTCGTGGCGGTTGGCCAGGTCGAGCAGTTCCGCCAGCGAGCGGACCTGGAGCTTGTCCATGATGCGGGTCTTGTAGGTGCTGATGGTCTTCGCGCTGAGGATCATGGCGTCGGCGATTTCGTTGTTGCTTGCGCCTTTGGCCAGTTGCCGCATCACCTCGAACTCGCGATTGGACAAGCGCTCCAGGCGCTCGGCCTCGGAGTTGGAGCGGGGCGCCATGCGCAGGGCGTCGGGCAGGTAGGAGTAACCGTTGAGCACGGCCTTGAGGGCGCCGCTGAAAATCTGCAGATCCTCGTCCTTGCGCACGAAGGCCGACGCGCCGGCCTCGATGCAGCGCTTGGCGAACAGCCTGGGCGGCAGCCCGGTGAACACCAGAATCCGTGGCGGCGGGTCCAGGGCGCGCAGGCGTTCCAGCACGCTGAGGCCGTCGAGCCGCGGCAGGCCGAGGTCGAGAATCACCACATCGGGGCTGTGTTCCTGGCTCAGGCTGACGGCGGTGACGCCGTCGTGGGCCTCGCCGACGACCTCGTAGCCTTCGCGCTCAAGCAGCAGGCGAGTGGCAAAACGAATGGTGGGGTGATCATCGACGATCAGAATCTTGTGCATCGCAGGCCCTGCATCAGGAATGGATTTTTCCCGAGTCACTCAGGAGAGGAAACCGCCGGTTCTGACGGGCCGCTCACGATACGTCGAATCAGGTTCGATGAGTACGAGGAGTATAGAAGCGTGGAACAATTCCGGCTGGATAGATGAAAAGTCCTACAGGAACTGTGAAGAGTCTGTCAGTGGTACACGGCGCCAAGGGCGTTGGGCGCCGGGTGTGTTGCTGACGGGGCAGGGGGAATTGTGCTGACACGCCGTTTCCCCTTGAGTCGCTTGAAGGGTCGGCTCAATGCGCCGGATGCGCGGCGAGGGTGGCGCCCGGCGCCAGTTTGAGCGCTTTGCCGACCTCGGCCTGGATCGCATAGGCCGGCGCTTCCACCGCATCGAAATTGCGCGTGTAGCGCGCGGCGAACCCTTCCACGCCCCATTGCTGGTATTGCTGCACATGCTTGAGTTCGTGGGCCCACAGGGCGACGTTGTCGCGGGCGTCTTCGGCAGTGCGGAAGACGATCACGTCGACCAGGGTCACGGCGCTGACGTCGGGGTTCTGCAGGAAGGCGCTGGCCGCGTCGAGTTGCTGGGTGTTGCCGACCTGATAGCGGGCGGCATCGAGCACCTGGAAGTCGTACCAGCGCTCCAGTTGCGCGCGGATGTGCAGCGGAATCGGTTCGACCCCGCTGGCCACGGCGCTGTCGCGTGACAGCGCGAGCCAGTTGGCCAGCCCCGAAGAGGCCATGCGCGTGACATTGTCGAGCAGGGTGAACAGGTCATCGGCCTGGCCCGTCGCCGGTGTGGCGGCGGATGCGCCAGGCGCGGCGCCGAGCGCCAGGCACAGCAGCAGCGAGGGGCACAGCCTGAAGGGAACGCGGAGGGACATGTAGCTCCTGCCGGGGATCAGCGGCGAATGTCGGGGATGTGCAGTTTGACCGGTCGCGCAAACTTTAGTTACTGCCGTCCGACAAATTGTCCGGGGGCTTGAGTGGGAAGGGCGGCGCAGGCATCCTTCGCGCTTTGATCTGCCTGGAGCCGTCATGGACGCCTCGACCCTTCTGCTTTACGTCATCGCCGCCAGCGCGGTGATGGTCACGCCCGGCCCGGCGATGCTGCTGGCCCTCAACAACGGCGCCAGCCACGGCATGCGCGTGGCCGGCTTCGGCATGGCCGGGGCGATGCTCTCCGACCTGATCCTCATTGGCGCCGTGGGTTGCGGCCTTGGCGCCTTGCTGCAAGCCTCGGAGCACTTGTTCAGCCTGGTCAAATGGGTGGGCGCGGCGTACCTGCTGTATCTCGCGGTGATGCTCTGGCGTGCGCCGGTGCAGGCGTTGAGTACCAGCGGCACGGCGGTCGCTGTGAGCGGTCGTTCGAGCTTTCTGCGGGCGCTGTTCGTCGGCCTGTCCAATCCCAAGGGCTTGCTGTTCTTCTCGGCATTCCTGCCGCAGTTCATTCGCCCGGACCAACCGGTGTTGCAGCAGTACCTGGTGCTCGCGGTTGTCACCGCGTCGCTCGACTGCCTGGTGATGATTGTCTATGCCCTCGGCGGGCGACACGCGGTACGTGCCTTCTCGGCGCGGGTGATGCAATGGATCAACCGCGGCTGCGCCGGCATGCTCGCGGTACTGGCGGTCGGCGTCAGCCTGTACCGCCGCAACGACCTGCACTGATTCCCCTCACGGCACTTGCTCCAGCGCCTTGCGCGCAAATCCCCGGCTGGCCGCCAGCACGGCCTCCCGGGTGTCTTCCCCGGCGAGCATCCGCGCCACCAGCAGCGCCCCGACACACTGACTCAGCAGCACCCAGGCCAAGGCTTCGTCCTTCAGCGTGACAGCCCACGCCTGGTGCAACGTTTTCAGCCAGTGCTCGGCTTCTTCCCGCACCTTGATATCCGCCCGGGCGATTTCCGCGCCCAGGGCCGGAATCGCGCAGCCGTTTTCCGGGTTGTGCAGGTGCGCCAGGCTCAGGTACTGGTCGAGGCAGCGTTGCAGCTTGTCCCGGTTCAGCTCGCCGGCCTGGGTTTGCAGGTTGATGAAACTGTGGGACAGCTCCTCGCGGACGATCTCGCTGAACAGGTCGTCCTTGGACGGGAAGTGGTTGTAGAAGGCGCCGCCGGTCAGGCCGATGGCCTTCATCAAGCCGGCCACGCCGGTGGACGAGAACCCGCCCTGCTTGGCCAGGGCGCCGCTGCTTTGCACCAGCCGCTGCCGGGTCTGTTCCTTGTGGTCGTTGGAATAGCGCACCTGGGAAATCCTCTGTTACACGCTTGACGAATGTGCGGATCGTAGCATAGCGTTCGTTCACTAAACGATCATTCATCAATGAGGCGACACCCATGACCGATAACAACAAAAAAGTCGTACTGGTGATCGGCGCTGGCGATGCCACGGGCGGCGCCATAGCCAAGCGGTTTGCCCGTGAAGGCTATATCGCCTGCGTTACCCGGCGCAGTGCCGACAAGCTGCAACCGCTGCTGGATGAAATCCGCGCCGAGGGCGGCCAGGCCCATGGTTTTGGCTCCGATGCGCGCAAGGAGGAGGAGGTCGCGGCTCTGGTGGAGGAGATCGAAAGCAGCATCGGCCCGATTGACGCCTTCGTCTTCAATATCGGCGCCAACGTGCCTTGCAGCATCCTCGAAGAAACCCCGCGTAAGTACTTCAAGATCTGGGAAATGGCCTGCTTCGCCGGCTTCCTCACCGCGCAGGCGGTGGCCCGGCGCATGGTCACCCGTGAGCGCGGCACCATTCTCTTTACGGGCGCCACCGCCGGTTTGCGCGGCGCCGCCGGCTTCGCTGCCTTCGCCGGGGCCAAGCACGGCATCCGCGCCCTGGCCCAGAGCATGGCGCGGGAGTTGGGACCGCGTGGCATCCACGTTGGCCATGTGGTGGTGGATGGCGCCATCGACACCGCGTTTATCCGCGACAGCTTCCCCGAGCGCTACGCGCTCAAGGACCAGGACGGCATCCTCGACCCCGCGCATATCGCCGACAACTACTGGCACCTGCACGCTCAGCCGCGGGATGCCTGGACCTTCGAACTGGACCTGCGCCCGTGGATGGAACGTTGGTAAGCCCCGTCGCTCGCCCTGGAATGACCCCATCTGCGCACAAGGACCTGAATCTCATGAGCAAGACCGTCGAATTCTTCTTCGATCTCGGAAGCCCCGCCAGCTACCTGGCCTGGACCCAACTGCCGCGGCTGCGTGCCGAGCACGGCGCCAACGTGGTGCTGCGCCCGATGCTGCTGGGCGGCGTGTTCCAGGCCACCGGCAACAGCTCGCCGGTGACCGTCCCGGCCAAGGCCCGCTACACCTACGCCGACTTCCAGCGCTATGCCGCCCGTTATGGTGTGACGCTGCGCTTCAGCCCGTATTTCCCGATCAACACCCTGACCTTGATGCGCGGCGCGATCGGCGTGCAACTGCGCCAGCCGGAGCGTTTCGAAGATTACCTGGCGGCGATGTTCACGGCGTTGTGGGTGACCGGGCGCAACCTCGGTGACCCGGCCGTGGTGGCCGAGGTGCTGACGGAGGCGGGGTTCGAAGCGGACGGCTTCGTCGCGCTGGTGGGCGATGCCGAGGTCAAGGCGGCGCTGAAGACTGTGACCGAAGAAGCGGTGGCCCGCGGGGTGTTTGGTGCGCCGACGTTCTTTGTCGGCGAGCAGATGTTCTTTGGTCAGGACCGCCTGGACTTTGTGGTGGACGCCCTGGGCTGATCGGCCGTCGCGCGCTGGGCGGTGTCCTTCACGAACACCGCGCCAGCGCCGGCCGGGGTTTGCCGCCGCCGCGAAAGTCGCTCGGGCTCATCCCGGCGTGCTTGCGGAAGAACCTGCTGAAGTAACCGACATCGACGAAGCCCAGCTCATGGGCGATGCCTTTAACGCTCAGATCGGAATGCCCCAGGCCGCGCTTGGCCTCCAGCACCATGCGGGCGTTGATCACGTTCATCGGGGTCATGCCCAAGTGTTCCTGGCACAGGCGGCCGAGGGTTGCGACCGTCATGCCCAGATCGCTGGCGTAGGCGTTTAGCGGGCGATGCTCGCGAAAATGCATGTCCACCAGTTCGCGGAATGCGGTGAGCTGCTGGCTGCGACGGGACGGCACGCGGCGCTGCGCGTCATCGCCGCCCAGATGCTCGTGGCGCAGGGCCTGGACAAACAGCGCCAGCAGCAGCGACATGCTGCACGCCACATGCTCGCGGGCCCGGTTGTGGTACTCCTCGCTCAACGCGCGGCACAGCGGCAGCAGCGGGTCTTCGTCCTCGCGCCAGTGCGGCAGGGCGATCACATGGGGTTTGCGAATCTGGCTCGACAGGCTAGGTGCCAGCACCTGGGCGATGCTTTCCAGCGGATGCTGCGCCGCCGTGATGACCTGGCCCTCGACCTGGCCGGCCCAGTGGAAACCATGCACCACCTGGGCGGGCACGAACACCACGCACGGCGCCTGCACCGGCACCCGGTCGCTGTCGAACAGCACTTCACCGCCGCCGCTCTGCACGTAGAGCAACTGCAACAGGCCGTCATGGCGGTGGGCGGCGATTTCCCAGTTGTGGGCGCCGGAGCGTTTCGAGATCGACTCCACATGCAGCGACTCATGCCACACCGGCTGGGCCGTCTCGCCGTAGAGGGCGTAATTGGGGATCTTGTTCATGTTCTTGTAATTGTGTGATCGCGACCCGGCCACTGTGCCACAGCCCTGGCCGGGCATCAGGCGTGGCCGGCGATTTTGTCGAAAATGTCTGGACGGTTGCAGGTTTTGTCCATTCTTGCCGCAGGGCCGCGGTCCTAGTCTGTTCGCCAGAACAAGCGACACTCTGGAGAGCAGCATGAATAACAACACTTCCTCCCATTGGCTGGGCCTGGACGCCGCCGTTTGCGTGGTCACCGGCGGTGCCGGCGGGATTGGCGCGGCGCTCGCGGCGGCATTGGTGGAGCAGCAGGCCCATGTGGTCCTGCTGGACCGCGACGCCGATAAATGCCGCGAACTGGCGGCCACCCTTGGCGAACACAGCGTCGGCGAGGTCAGCGCCCTGGCCTGCGATATCGCCGACCCGCGCAGCGTGGCCGAGGCGGCGGCCAAGGTGCAGGCGCTGCACGGCCGCTGCGATGTGCTGGTCAACAACGCCAGCGTGCTGCGTCCGGGGGCGCTCGAAGGCCTGGACCTCGATCACTGGAATCAGGTGCTGGCGGTCAACCTCAGCGGCTATCTGCTGTGCGCCCAGGCGTTCGGCCGCTCGATGCTGGAGCGCGGTAGTGGCCGCATCGTCCATATCGCTTCGATTGCCGCCCATTTCCCGCAGCCCAACAGCGGCGCTTATAGCGCGGCCAAGGCCGGGGTCAGCATGCTGTCGCGTCAGCTCGCGGTGGAGTGGGGGCCGCGCGGGGTGCGCAGCAACGCGGTGTGCCCGGGCTTGATCCGCACGCCGTTGTCGGCGGCGTTCTACGCCGACCCGGAGATCGAGCGTCAGCGCAGCGCCATGACTGCCAATCGCCGTATCGGCGAGCCGGTGGATATTGCCCAGGCAGCGCTGTTTCTTGCCAGCCCGCGGGCCGATTACATCAACGGTGCCGAACTGACGGTGGATGGCGGCCTGGAAAGCATGCCCATGGCGCTGATTCCGCGTCCCGGTTTCGAGGGGGCACGGTCATGAACGAGAGAAGCTGCGATGTGCTGGTGATTGGCGCCGGTGCCGGTGGCCTGGCCACCGCGATCACCGCGAAGAAACACGGGCTGGATGTGCTGGTCATCGAGAAGGACGACTGCTTCGGCGGCACCACGGCGTTTTCCGGTGGCGTGCTGTGGGTGCCGGGCAATATTCACGGCAAGGCCCAGGGCGCCGGTGACAGCCGGGAAAAGGCCCTGACCTATCTGCGCAATGAAACCGGCGCCTGCTTCGATGAGGCCGGGGTCGAGGCGTTCCTGCGCTACGGCCCGGAGATGGTGGAGTACTTCGAGCGGGAAACGGCGGTCAAATTCGTCCCCACCCTGTACCCGGACTACCACCCCGAGGTGGGCGGCGGCCTGGACATCGGTCGCTCGATTCTCGCCGCGCCCTACGATATCCGTGGCCTGGGCGCGGACATGGCGCGCCTGCGCCCGCCGCTGAAGACCATCACCTTCATCGGCATGATGTTCAATTCGTCCAATGCCGACCTCAAGCACTTCTTCAACGTCACCCGTTCCCTGACCTCGTTCGCCTACGTCACCCGGCGCCTGTTGACCCACCTCAAGGAGCTGGCGCTGTACCGCCGTGGAACCCAGGTCACCAGCGGCAATGCCCTGGCGGCGCGGCTGGTGCGCTCGGCGCTGGACCTGGGCATCCCGATCCTCACCGGGACGCCGGCTCGCCAGTTGCTCAGCGAAGGCGGGCGGGTCACGGGCGCGCTGGCCAGCGAAGGCGGGCGTGAATTTCGCATCAATGCCCGGCGCGGCGTGGTGCTGGCCTGCGGTGGTTTCTCCCACGACCTGCAACGGCTGAAACAGGCCTATCCCCATGTGCGTCGCGGTGGCGAGCATTTCTCGCCGGTGCCGGCGGGTAATAGCGGCGACGGCGCGCGCATGGCCGAAAGCCTCGGCGCTCGGGTGGAAATCCGTCTGCAGGCGCCCGCTGCGTGGATGCCGGTGTCCAAGGTGCCCATGGGCGGCGGGCGCTATACCGCGTTTCCGCACCTGCTCGATCGCTACAAGCCAGGGGTGATCGGCGTGCTGCGCAGCGGCCGGCGTTTCACCAATGAATCGGACTCCTATCACGATGTCGGCGCGGCGCTGATCGACGCCTGCACCGGAGAGACGGAAACTGCCATGTGGCTGGTCTGCGACCGGCGCACCCTCGGCAAATACGGCCTCGGCTACGCCAAACCGGCGCCAATGCCTCAAGGCCCGCTGCTGCGCAACGGCTACCTGTTCAAGGGCCGCACCCTCGCCGAACTGGCAGCGCGCACCGGCATCGATGCCCAGGGGCTGGAGCAGACCGTTCGCCAGTACAACCTCGGTGCGGTAAAGGGCGAGGACCGCCAGTTCGGGCGCGGCACCACTACCTTCAACCGCTACCTGGCCGATCCCGCGCACCAACCGAACCCGTGCGTGGCGCCGATTGGCGAAGGCCCGTATTACGCAGTGAAAGTGATCATGGGCGATCTCGGCACCTTCGACGGCATCCGCACCAGCGTCGTCGGCGAAGTGCTTGGCGCCGACCAGCGGGCGATTGCCGGCCTCTACGCGGTGGGCAACGACCGCGCGAGCATCATGGGCGGCAACTACCCCGGCGCCGGCATCACCCTCGGCCCGATCATGACCTTTGGCTACATCACCGGCCGCCATCTGGCCGGCGTCGACCAGGGCCTTGACGATGCCGGTGCTGCGCAGGAGGTGGCGTGATGGACAAGGCCATCGTCGATCACCGCATCTACACCATCAGGCCACGGTGCATGGCGGCCTTTCTCGACGCCTTCGACCAACTGGCGATGCCGATCCTGCTGCGCCACCTCGGCGCGCCGCTGGCGTTCTACACCAGCAGCATCGGTCCGCTGAACCAGGTGGTTCATCTATGGGGCTACGACAGCCTCGACGATTTCGAAAAACGCAGTGCCGCGCGCGACGCCGACCCGGATTTCGCCGCCTACCTGCACGCTACCCGCGATCTGGTGCTGGCCCAGGAGACCCGCGTCATCAAGCCCGTGCACCTGCGCAGTCTCGACCGCCGTTGAGTTGCCGACCGCCGCACGCCCACACGCGTGCGGCGGATTTCCGCGTACTGCAACCACACACAAAAACAACAAGAGGCAAGGGCAGTGGACACTTCCAACAGCATCAACATCCGCCGGCTGATCGATGATCAGCCGGTCAGCGGCTACCAGAAATGGGTGGTCTTCCTCGGTTTCCTGATCATCGCCCTGGATGGTCTGGATGTGGCAATCATCGGCTTCATCGCGCCGCAACTGAAAAGCGAATGGGGGCTGGGGCCGCAGGACCTCGGCCCGGTGCTCAGCGCCGCGCTGATTGGCCTGGCCTTGGGCGCGCTGGTGGCCGGGCCTCTGGCGGACCGCTACGGGCGCAAGCTGGTGCTGTTGGGCAGCGTGTTGCTGTTCGGCGGCTGGACCCTCGCTTCGGCCTTCGCACCGAATCTGGAAACCCTGGTGGCGCTGCGTTTTCTCACCGGGCTCGGCCTCGGTGCGGCGATGCCCAACGCCAGTACCCTGGTCAGCGAATACGCGCCGACGCGCAGCCGTTCGTTGCTGATTACCCTGGCGTTCTGCGGGTTTTCCCTCGGCGCGGCGCTGGGCGGCTTCGCCAGCGCCTGGATGATTCCCAACCTGGGCTGGCGCAGTGTGCTGGTGCTGGGTGGCGTGCTGCCGTTGCTGGTGGCGCCGCTGCTGTACTGGCGGCTGCCGGAGTCGGTGACCTTTCTGGTGCGCCAGGGCGCCGACCTCGAGTGCATTCGCGCCATCGTCCGCCGCCTGGCACCGGAGCGGGTCGGGCCGGGCACGGTCTTCACCTTGCCGGCAGCCGTGACGGCAGGCGGCGGGGCGGTCGGCACCATCCTGTCGCCGGGCTATCGCTTCGGCACCCTGATGCTCTGGGGTGGTTACATCCTCGCGTTGTTTCTGGTCTATCTGTTCAGCGGCTGGTTGCCGACGCTGGTGAAGGAGGGCGGTGGTTACTCGGTGGCCGAGGCGGCGATCGTGACCGCCTGCTTCCAGATTGGCGGGCCGGTGGGCGCGATTTCGGTGGGCTGGGCCATGGACCGCTGGAACCCGCAACGGGTACTGATGCTGGCCTTCGTGTTCAGTGGCGTGGTGATTTTCGCCATCGGCCAGGTGGCCGGTGCGTTTGCCTGGTTGTGCGTGATCGCCTGGGCCGTGGGCTTTGGCCTGAACGGCGCCAGCGTCGGCATGAATGCGCTGGCGGCGGCGTTCTACCCGGTCGAGGTACGGGCCACCGGCGCCAGCTGGATGAGCGGCATCGGTCGTCTCGGGGCGATTCTCAGCGCCTTCGCCGGGGCGCAGATGCTGGCGGCGGGCTGGAGCTTCGCCCAGGTGTTCGCGTCATTGCTGATTCCGGCCGGGCTGGCGGCGCTGGCGGTGTTGCTGCAGGGGCGCCAGACCGGTCGAAGCGCCCCAGTGGCCGTCCGCGCGCGCTAGTTAGTTGTCCAGCCGCTCCAGCAGGCTCCAGGCCAGCTTCACCCGCTCGCTATTGGGGTAGTTGCGGTTGGCCAGGATCACCACGCCACGCTGTTGCTCCGGCACGAACGCGATATACGCGCCGAAGCCGTTGGTGGCGCCGGTCTTGTTCACCCAGGCCCGTTGCTGCGGCGCCAGCGGCGGGTCGAGGGCCTTGACCGGCGCGCCCTGCAGCGCGGTGAGGTTGTCGTTGCCGTCGAGCAGGGTCTGCAAGGTCAGAGGATAGGCGTATTGCTCCCAGATCAGGTCCTGGGTCATGGCGCCGCGCTGGAAGTAGCCGCGATGGGTTGCCTGCACGGCCTGTTCATAGGGTGCGGCGAGTTTCACCCGGCCGAGGTTGATCTCGACGAAGCGCAGCAGGTCGCTGCTGCTGCTTTTCAGCCCGTAGGCTTGGTCGGCCAGCACGCCGGGATTGACCCGCACCGGGGCGCCGCCCTTGTCGTAACCCCAGGCATACAGCGCCTGTTGGTCTTTCGGCACGGCGAGATAGGTGTGCTTGAGTCCAAGTTCGGGCAGAAGCTGTTCCTGCATGGCCGTGACAAACGGGGTTTGCAGTTGCTTGGCGGCAATCACGCCGAGCATGCCGATGCTCGGGTTGGCGTAGGTGCGCCAGGTGCCCGGCGGCTGTTGCGGCGTCCAGACCTTGAGCCACGCCAGCAGTTGCGCGTCGTTGCTCACGGCATCGGGGAATTGCAGCGGCATGCCGCCGGTGGTGTGGGTGGCGAGGTTGATCAGCGACAGTTTGCCGAACGGCGTGCCGGCCAGTTCCGGCAGGTAGTCGCCAGCGCTGGCGGTCAGCGACAGCGTGCCCTTGGCCTGGGCGTAGCCGGCGAGGGTGGCGGTGAAGGTCTTGCTGATGGAACCCAGCTCGAACAGGGTGTCACGGGTCACCGGCTGGCCGCTGGCCTTGTCGGCCACGCCGAATTCATAGAAGTGCTGGCGGCCGTTATCCGTGATGGCGATGGCCAGGCCAGGAATGGCGTTGTCACGCATCAGCGCTTCGGCGGCGTCGCGCACATGTCGGTCGAAGTCGGTATCGGCCCAGGCGACCAGGGGCGTGGCGCAGAGCGCAACAAGGGCAAGAAGGCGCATGGAAAGCTTCCGTGTCGAAAAACACGCACCCTGCTTGAGATGGGCGGAAGTATCAAGGCCGATACTTCCGCCGTGTCACCTCAGGACTTGAAGCGGCCCACCAGGCCACTCAGCTCCTGCGACAACTCCGACAGCCGTCCGGAGTCCTGCTGCGCCGAACGGGCCAGGTCCTCGACCCGCCGCGCTTCGTCGTAGATCTGCTGGATATGCCGGTTGATCTCTTCGGCGACGCTGTGCTGCTCTTCCGCCGCCGCCGAGATCTGCAGGTTCTGGTCGCGGATCTCGTTGACCGACAACTGGATGCCTTCGAAGCTGTCCTGCGCGCTGGCGATGGACGATACGCTGGCACGGGACAGGTCCAGGCAGCTTTCCATTTTCTGCGAGACTTCCTGGGTCTTGCTGCCGAGGGTGCCGAGCAACTGATCGATCTCGCCGGTGGAATCGGAGGTGCGCTTGGCCAGTGCCCGCACTTCATCGGCCACCACCGCGAAGCCGCGGCCCTGATCGCCGGCCCGGGCCGCTTCGATGGCCGCGTTCAGCGCCAGCAGGTTGGTCTGTTCGGCGATGGCGCGGATGGTGCCGAGGATCTGGTTGATGTCGCGGCTGCCCTGTTCCAGCTCGACCATGGCCTGGGACGATTCAGTCAGGCGATTGCTCAGGCGGTTGACGTTATTGGTGGTCTGCTCGATCTGCTGCTTGCCTTCGGCAACCCGGCGGTGGCCATTTTCCGCCGCGTCGGCGGCGCTGCTGCAGGAGCGGGCGACTTCGTTGGCGGTGGCGACCATCTCGTTGAAAGCGGTTGACACCAGTTCGACGGCTTCGCGCTGGCGCCCGGCGGCGTCGTTCATGTTGCCGGCCATTTCGCTGTTGGTCTGCGAGGCGCGTTGCAGATTGCCCGAGGCGGCGCCGATGTGCTGGATCAACTGGCGGATCGCCGCGAGGAATTTGTTGAACCAGCCGGCCAGCTCGGCCGTTTCATCCTTGCCTTGCACCTGCAGGTCACGGCGCAGGTCGCCTTCGCCTTCGGCGATCGACTGCAGGCCGGTGCTGACCTGGCCGATCGGCTTGACGATCACCCGCGAGAACGCCGCCGCAACGAGGGCGAAGACCAGCGCCAGGACGATGACGATGATCGCCGTGAGCCAGGTCATGCGGGTGGCGGTGCCCATCACTTCCTTGTGCTCGATCAGGCCGATGAAGTGCCAGCCCAGGCCCGGGGAGGTCCAGGTGTTGGCCATGTAGCGCACGCCATTGAGTTCGACTTCGGTGACGCCCTGGCCGGTGGCTGCCAGGTGTGCGTACGGCGCGCCGAGGTCGGCGAGCTTCTTGAAGCTGTGGCTGGCGTCGCGCGGATCGACCAGCACGGTGCCGTCCTCGACCAGCATCACGTAGCCGCTGTCACCCAGCTTGATGCTCTTGATCAGCTCGGTGAGGTTTTTCAGCGAGACACTAACGACGAACACGCCCTTGGCCTTGCCGGCCTCGTCGAGCAGCGCCCGCGCGGTGCCGACCAGGGCCACGTCATCCTTTTCGTAGTAGTACGCCGCCGTGCGCACGGTCTTCTGCGGGCTGGCCATCGCGGCCTTGTACCAGGGGCGGGTGCGCGGGTCGTAGTTGGCCAGTTGCGGGTCATCCGGCCACTTGGCGTAGCTGCCGTCTTCCAGGCCGATGGACAGAATCGCCGCGGCCGGATGAGTGGCGCCATAACGGGAAAAAGCTTCAATCACTTGTTTCGCCGCTGGCGGCAGTGGTTGGCTGGGGGCGTCGGTACTGATGTACTGTTTTAATTGTTCTACAGAGTTGTATACAGGATCTTTGGACATTTGATCGACGTTCTGTGAAGTGCCGTCGAAGAACTGCCGCATATTACCGTCGATCTGGCGTATTTCACGGGTGCTGCTTTCGACGAACTGATCGACCGCATCACTGCGGATACTCAGCACCGACAGGGCACCGACAAGGCTTACCGGAATAAATGCCACCAGTACGAAGGCAAGTATGAGTTTGTTCTTTATTTTCATCGTGAGGTACATCCATGCAGGCAGATGGCAGTGTTGTTTGCGGTAATGGCAACTTGCTATTTTTTGCTTCATCAGACCGTGTACATAAATATTTGGCAAGTACTTCGTATACACGTTGCGAGTTAATTGTTTTGATCTGTTGGTCAGGTTTTACCCTGTTGCTGACTGGCCTTTCTGTTCATCCGATGGAACTCCGTCCTCGGCGTGCGCATCCTAGACTGAGTAATACCTGTCATTTCCGGAGGATTCCGTCATGCGGCGTACATTGCTCGTTTCTTCGTTGTTGCTCTGCCTGCCTTTCGGCACGGCGCTGGCCCGGGTTGATGCTGGTGATGTCGCCACTTCGGCCGGTGTCTCCGCTTCGCTGTATTCCACCTTCAAGGACGACAAACGGATCATCCCGGCGCGTGACGAGGCGTCCAGCTTTGTCGCCAGCGGTGGCGCGATCCGCGGCGCTTACCTGGAGTCGGTGCTGCAACGCGTGCGCCAGGAAAACCCCGGCATCCAGGCCAGTGACGAAGAACTGGCGCGGGCGATTCTGGTGAGCGATCACTTCGGTGATGAGCGCTGAAAACGGCACCAGGCGGACGGCTGGACGCCGCGCGGGTCTTCGACTTGACTGGTTACACCCCGTGACCTGACCAGGAGATGACCATGAGCAGCAACACCGTTCGCCTGTACCGTGTGTTCAAGGCGCCCGCCGAGCGCGTCTACCGGGCGTTTCTCGACGCCGAGGCGATGGCCAAATGGCTGCCGCCCCACGGCTTCACCTGCAAGGTCGATCACTTTGACCCGCGGGTGGGTGGCACCTACAAGATGTCCTTCAGCAATTTTTCCAGCGGCCAGCGCCACGGCTTCGGCGGTGAGTACACCGAGTTGCTACCCAACGAGCGCATCCGTTACACCGATCGTTTCGACGACCCCAACCTGCCCGGCGAAATCATCGCGACCATCACCTTCAAGGCCGTGTCGTGCGGGACCGAGGTGCATATTGTCCAGGAGGGTCTGCCCAGCGTGATTCCGCTGGAAGGCTGCTACCTGGGCTGGCAGGAGTCGTTGAATCAATTGGCGGCACTGGTGGAGCCGGAAATCCCCGGCTGAGGCGCTTTCCGCGAGAAAGGGCATCGTATTCATGTTTTGTTACTGTTTTAATGGCGAGTCCAGTTGCACGGACCGCCTGAATCATGCCCGAAGCTCACGACGCCGTTCTCCCATCCCGCGCTGAAACCTCGCCACGCCGCCGCGCCTTGCTGGCGGCTTGCGGCGCGCACGCTGTACACGATGGCCTGACTGACCTGATCTATGTGCTGCTGCCGATCTGGCAGGTCCAGTTCGGCCTGAGCTATGCGCAGATCGGCCTGCTGCGCGGCGCGTGGTCAGCCACCATGGCGGCGTTCCAGTTGCTGGCCAGCCGTGCGGCACGGCGCTTTGGTCGCGAGCAGTTGCTGATTGGCGGCACCGTGCTGATTGGCGTGGCCTACCTGCTGGCGGGGCAGGCCGGTGGCCTGATCGCCTTGTTCGCCGCGCTGGTGCTTGGCGGACTTGGCGCCAGCACGCAGCACCCGCTGGCCTCGTCGCTGGTCAGCGATACCCACGAGCCCGGGGCGCCGGTCAAACAGGCGCTGTCGCATTACAACTTCGCCGGTGATATCGGCAAAACCCTGATTCCGGCGCTGGTGGGCGTGTCCCTGACGGTAATGAGCTGGCGCTTGAGCGTGACCCTGGCCGGGGTGCTCGGCTTGCTGGCGGCGCTGGCGATGTACCTGTTGATCCCGCGCGGCAACAGCGAGCATGCGGCCGCCGCGAAAAAGGTCGGCGATCATGCCGGCACCGGCTCGGTGGCTGGCCTGCGGGCGTTGCTGGCGACCGGCTTTCTCGACAGCGCCGTGCGCATGGGTTTTCTCACCTTCCTGCCGTTCCTGCTCACCGACAAGGGCGCGGGTACGGCCGGTATCGGCCTGGCGTTGACCCTGCTGTTTATCGGCGGCGCCTTCGGCAAGCTGATCTGCGGCTACCTGGGCGCGCGTTTCGGCCTGCTGAAGACGGTCTGGCTCAGCGAGTCGCTGACGGCGGCGCTGGTGGTGGCGGCGGTGTTCCTGCCGCTCAACGCGCTGATGATCATGCTGCCGCTGCTCGGGCTGGTGCTCAATGGCACCTCGTCGGTGCTCTATGGCGTGGTGCCGGAACTGGCGGCGGCGGGCCGGCGCGAACAGGCGTTTGCCCTGTTCTACACCGGCACCATCGGTGGCGGGGCGCTGGCGCCGATCGTCTTCGGACGCCTGGGGGATGCCAGCGGGGTGCCGTTCGCGCTGATGGTGCTGGCGGCGACCCTGCTGTTGACGCTGCCGCTGACCTGGTATGTGGACCGCGGCCTGCAGCGCTGACACTCAGCCTTCTGGCAAGGCGTCGAGGGCTTTGCGCAGGGCGTCGGCGTCGGTGAAGGTCTGCTTCGACACCAGCGTGCCGTTCTCCAGTTGCAGCACCAGCACCTGGGCTTCGCCGACCGCGTACTGCGGCACCACCTGGCCGTCGCGGTCGAGCACCACGCGGTAGTTGTAGTCGCGCATTGCAGGGACGGCGAACAGCTTGCTGATCAGCGCCGGCATGCGCTGGATATCGGCGACGAACACCGCATGGCGGGCTTCCAGGTAACCCTTGGGCTGTTCCGCCACGGCGGCCTTGACCAGCTTGGCGCCGTCCATGTCGCCAGCGGCAAGCAGGACCCGGGTGCCGGCGTCGAGGCTGAAGGCCTGGTCATGCTGGTCGTTGAGGGTGAAGGGCTTGAGGGTGTCGCCGACTTCGGCGGCGTTGGCCATGAACGGCAGCAGGCCCAGCAGCAGTACGCAAGCAGCTTTCACGAGTCGAATCCTTGAGCAGATTGGTAGGGAATTGCAGCAGGGGCGCAGCATAGCAAGCTCTGGTGACGTCGACCTGCGGCATGCTGCCGCTTACGCATGACCTCGTCCCAGTTCACCCGGCGACAAACCGAACAGCCTGCCAAACGCTGCGCTGAAGGCCGATAGCGAGTCGTAGCCACAGGCCAACGCCACATCGGTAACCCGCTCGCCGCGCTCCAGCGCCGGCAGCGCGCTGACCAGGCGCATGCGCTGGCGCCAGGTGCGGAAGGTCATGCCGGTTTCCTTGAGAAACAGCCGGCTGAGGGTCTTTTCGCTGACCCCGGCTTTTTCGCTCGCATCCATCAGGCTGATGCTCGCATGCGGGCGGGCCTGGGCTTTGCGGCACAGCGCGCGCAGGCGCGGGTCGCGGGGTTGCGGCAAGACCAGATCGAGCTCTTCGGCCAGACGCAGGCGATCCACCAGCACCTCGGCCAGACGGCCGTCGGCGCCGCTCAGATCGTAGTCCACCGGCACCTCGCCAAAGGAGCGGATCAGCTCGCGCAACAGCGGATCGACGGCGATCACCCGGCATTCTTCGCCGGGCCAGAGGGCCAGAGCGGGATCGAGGTAGAGGCTGCGAATGCAGGCGTCGGCCGTGCAGGTGACCCGGTGCGCGACCTGCGCCGGCACCCACACCGCACGGTGTGGCGGCACCACCAGCCGGGCGTTGTCGGTGTGCACTTGCAGCACGCCGTGCAGCGCGTGGGACAACTGGCCCCACGGATGCCGGTGGCGATAGTCGAGGGCGATGTTCGGCAAACTGCTGCGCTGCCCGTACAGCGGGCGCGGCAGGGCGGTGAGGTCGCTCAGTTGCAGCTGGTTTTGTCCGTTCGACGACATTAGTGGCGTTCTGGCGTTAGTCGGAAATTGCCGGACACCTTATCGTCTCCGCCACTTCCACCACAACACGTCGGGAACGCACGATGAAACACCTGCGGTTACTGTTCGACAACTTCACCCTGGCCCTGCTCGCGGTAGTCGCCCTGGCCACCTGGTTGCCGGCGTCCGGCGCGGTCGCGACGTTCTTCGAAGGGCTGACGCACCTGGCCATCGGCCTGTTGTTCTTCCTGCATGGCGCCAAGCTGTCGCGTGAGGCGGTGATCGCCGGGGCAGGGCACTGGCGCCTGCACCTGCTGGTGTTCGCCTGCACCTTCGTGATGTTCCCGCTGCTCGGGCTGCTGCTCAAACCGCTGATCCTGCCGCTGGTGGGCGATGCGCTGTACCTGGGCGTGCTCTACCTGTGCGCCTTGCCGGCCACGGTGCAATCGGCCATCGCCTTCACTTCCCTGGCCCGCGGCAACGTGCCGGCGGCAATTTGCAGCGCGGCGGCGTCCAGTTTGTTGGGGATCGTCCTGACGCCGTTGCTGGTGATGTTGCTGATGGGTGTTGAGGGCGACAGCGGTTCAAGCCTCGAAGCGGTATGGGCGATCGTCCTGCAACTGCTGGTGCCGTTTGTCGCGGGGCAACTGGCGCGGCGCTGGATTGGCGGCTGGGTGGCGCGCAATGCCGGTTGGCTGAAGGCGGTGGACCAGGGCTCGATCCTGCTGGTGGTCTACACCGCGTTCAGCGGTGCGGTGGTCAGCGGGCTGTGGAATTCGGTACCGGTATCGCATTTGCTCGGGCTGACGCTGGTGTGCTGTGTGTTGCTGGCGCTGGTGCTGTTCTGCACCCAGAGCCTTGGGCGCTGGCTGGGGTTCAATGTCGAGGACCGCATCACCATTCTGTTCGCCGGATCGAAGAAGAGCATGGCGACTGGCGTGCCCATGGCCCAGTTGCTGTTTGCCGGCAGCGCGGTGGGGGCGCTGATCTTGCCGCTGATGCTGTTTCACCAGATTCAGTTGATGGTGTGTGCGGTGCTGGCGCAGCGGTATGCGGGGCGGGGGAGTGATGTCTGAGGCTTGGATCGAGCGATGCGCATCGGTATCTACACATTTTTCGGTCATGTGGTGGTTGGAAGGCGCTTGTCAACAGACCGAGGAATGGCCACCAGGCGCATGCCGGAAGTTTCTAGCGCTCTCAAGATCGAGCGCCGCCCGCGCGGCGCTCGATCTTGGCAACGCTGAAAAAACGCCGCCATAAGCATTCCTTACAAATCAATGATGACTTCGTCGTAAAGCTGGTCTGGCGCCAAACGCTCGGTGTCGTGCAGGTGCGAGTCCTTGGCCAGTGCTTCGAGCAGGGTGCGCCTTGGCACTTCGGTGTTGCCGGCCTCGTCCTTGCTGCCGTACTGCTCGGGCAGGGTGGACAGCACGCTGGTCAGGCGCCCGGGCTTGTCGGCGTTGCCTTTCTTGTGGAAGTCGTCCCACAGGTTTTTCGGCGTCGCGTTGCGGCTGCCATGGTGGCCGACCTTGTACAGGTCTACCGAGCTCAGCCGTTCGGCGACGCCGGGCTGGCTGAGGGCATAGCGCCAGTTTTCAATTTGCGCATCACCAGGGAACAGCAGTTTCTTCTCGCCGATCTCGAACAGCAGGATCAGGCTGGTGTTGTTCATCGCCTTGTCCAGCGCGGTGACGATCGACATCCATTGCGTGCCGCGACTCTCGCGCACGCGCTGGGCGATCCAGCGCGCCCGCCGTGGCAGCTTGCCGCCGGGGCTGTAGGGCGCCTCTGGAAACGGCGAGGTGCTGGCGCCACGGCTGACCCGCTGGCCGAACAGCAGTTCGGGCTGGCGCAGCCAGTATTGCGGGTCGT
Organism: Pseudomonas sp. 5P_5.1_Bac1; assembly: GCF_025466015.1. NCBI lineage: Bacteria > Pseudomonadati > Pseudomonadota > Gammaproteobacteria > Pseudomonadales > Pseudomonadaceae > Pseudomonas > Pseudomonas sp. 5P_5.1_Bac1. The sequence continues at coordinate 149,024 of NZ_JANLNX010000070.1, forward strand.
CCTTGGCCTGGCGGCGGACTTCCGCCCTCTGTTCCACGGTCGGCGGGCCGAGGACCAGGGTGGTAACCCCCGGCAGCACGCCGGTCAGCGGGTCGTCGGTGCCGTAGTGGGCGTAGGCGGCGCGGGCGCCCGGGCGGTTGCCCATGTCGATGAGGTTGTTCACCGCAGCCTTGTTCTTGATGTTGTTCTCGCCGAGGAAGCCCAGGCGCCGGGTCTGTTCCGGGCTGAGGCCCTTGGGTTGGGTTTTCAGGCGTTCGGTAAGGTTTTCGGCGAGCTGGTTCATGCCGTCCAGGGCCTGGGCATGGGCACTGGCCAGCGGCGCGGTGGCTTTTTCCGGGAGGTCCGGTTGCTCGGTCCAGGGTTGCAGGACCACATCCGGCTCCAGGGCGCGAATGATATCGCCCGGTCCCTGGCCGTCCTTGCCGGGGGTAAAGCCGCTGATATGGTCGGCGTGGCGGTGGGTGGCGACCAGCGCCTGCAGCTTGCCGCCGCAACGCGCCTTGATGTCGTTGGCAATCTTGAGGATCTGCGCGGACTTGCTCATGCCTTTGGGCATGCCCACGGTGCCGAAGTCGATCAGCACATGGCGCTGGCTGTCGTCCGGGTAGACGAAGCGCAGCAGGAAACAATCGCCGAAACCGACCTGGTAGGCGAACAGGTGCAGGCGGACCGGGCTCATGGCTGCACCTCCCCGGCGGGCGGTTGCATGGCCCGGGCCCGGTGGATGCGCACCAGGTCGGCGGCGGAGCCGGGCGCCGCGCCGTTGCTCTCGGGACCGTACAGCCATTCCAGGCGCCGCACCTGCCAGCGGGCATCGGTCAGCGGACGATCGATGTGGTACTTGATGCGCCCGTATTGATCGAAAATCAGCGTCCCGGCGCCATACACGGTCATCGCGTCGGTGGTCGCCATCCACGCCGGGCGCGGCTCCTTGAACACCGCCTTGAACTCGGCGCCGAACAGATTGACCCGGCTGGTGTACTCGCAGACCGTCTCGCGCAGGATGAAGCCGTCCGGGCCGAAGCGCAGGCTGGGACGGACCGAGGTCACCTCGGTGTAAGCGTCGGTGTCGATGTGCAGCGTTTCGCGGTTCTCCCAGATGAAACGGAACACCTCTTCGGAGTCGCGCAGCATCGAGTCGAAGTGGCTGCTGCGGTACTGGATCTTTTCGTTGTCGGCGAAGGTCAGCCAGCAGCCGTCGGCATCGGTGCGCCCGGCGGGCACCTGGATGCCGTAGGCGGCGAAAGTGTCGCGGATGATCTGCCGGTAGCTGTAGCGCGAATCGTCCGGCGCCACTTCGGCGTCCACGGTGAGCAGCGCGGCCAGGTAGTGGCCGAATTCCAGGTCCAGCGGCGGCGAGTAATCGAGGGCGCGGATGGCGATGGTCAGCAACTGGTCGGCGGCCTTGGCGCCTTCGTCGATCACCGCGTCGAGGTTGTAGCGGTTGTTGCCGAAGGTGCCGAGGGATTTGCGCCGTGCCACCCACAGCTCCAGCATGCTGCGCAGCATGGCTGCGGCGAAGATTTCACCGCGGCTGTGGGGCTCGGCGTAGTCGGGGCTGTCGAGGTAGTCGGTGGACGGGCGCAGTTGCACCGAACGGCGCAGCGGGTTGGCGCGCAGGCCGGTCATGGCCTGGCCGAACTGCTCGCCGAGGCCGAACAGCAGCGTGTCGGCCAGGGCGTCGATTTCCAGGGCGTCGCCGTCGATCAGGCGCACGCCGTCCTGTTGCTGGATGTCCACGCCGCGATAGCGGGTCAGGGCGAACTCGATCACCTCGCGCAGGGAAAACACCGAGAGCAGCGCCACCACATCGGCGAAGCCTTCATGAAAAGCCGCCTGGTCCGGGCCCGAGGCGTTCATGAAGCCGGCGCGCAGGCCGTCAAGGATGGCGTGGGTCGCCTCGTGGGCAACGATGTCGTGGGAGAGGGCGGTGAATACCCAGTCCTCGCCGTCCTGGAAGTAACCGAACATCAGCGCGCGGTCATCCCGCGAGTAAAAGGCATTCGCCTCGACGAAGGCGTGGGGGACGATGTGCAACTGGTGCCCGTCGAAGCCCCAGGCGATGCGCCGGCCCAGCGCCAGTTCGAAGCGCGACAGGGTACGCATGACCACCGCGTAGACCTGCTGGCAGTGAAAGCGCGGGTCTGCCAGCACGCCGGCCTGCGGCGGATCGAAGGGGTCGACGGCCTTGTCGCCTGGCGCCTGCTGGTAGGTGTGCGGGGTGTACAGGCGGTTGGCCGAGGCGTCGAAGTCGATCACCTTGACCCGGTAGCCGGTGGGCCCGTCCGCCAGCGACTCCAGCGGTACGCTGACCTTGGCGAACAGCGGCGTGCCGTCCGGGCTGGCCACCGCCGGGTCCTGGGCGAGGATGGTGAAGGGCTGGGTATTCGCTTTCGCCGCCATGGTTGCTGTACTCCCCTGTTCAATCCGTCGAAGTGGGTGTGCTGCGGGTATCAGCCCTGGGCGAAGTTGCGCAGGGTGTCGCCTTCCATGCGGTAGCGCACCCACTCGTCCTGGGGCTGCGCGCCGATGGAAAGATAGAAGTCGATGGCTGGCTGGTTCCAGTCCAGCACGCTCCATTCGAGGCGACCGCAGTCGTTGGCGCAGGCCACTTGGGCCAGGTGGCGCAGGAGCGCTTTGCCGGCGCCGGTGCCGCGGGATTGCGGCGTGACATACAGGTCTTCGAGGTAGATGCCGTTGCGGCCCAGCCAGGTGGAGTAACTGAAAAAGTACACGGCAAAACCGATGGCCTGGCCGTCACGCTCGCAGATCAGTCCCTTGGCGGTGCTGTCATGACTGAACAGGCTGCGCTGGATGTCGTCGACGCTGGCGATCACTTCATGGCGGGCGCGCTCGTACTCGGCCAGTTCAGTGATGAAGGTGAGGATCTGCGCGGCGTCTTCGGGTTGGGCGGGGCGGATGTGCAACGACATGAAAGGCATTCCGAGGAAAAAGGTGCCGACATCGTAGTCCACTTTACTGGCGCTCGTCAGAGGGTAAGTGACAGCGGAACAGTAAAGTGTATGTGCGCAATAGTGCGGAACTGTATCGCTGTGCCGAGAAGGTTTCCCGGTAGGGTTTTACCTACAACGCCAAAGGGCGCGACGCCCCGATAATCAGGAACACCGCCATGCTGCTGACCTCCCTCAATCTGCTTTCAGCCTTCGTTCTGTTCGCCTTCGTTTCCTCGATCACCCCGGGGCCAAACAACACCATGTTGATGGCCTCGGGGGTGAACTTCGGCGTGCGTCGAAGCATTCCGCATGCGCTGGGGGTGAGTATCGGCTTCATGCTGATGGTGCTCGGCGTCGGGCTCGGCCTGGGCGAGCTGTTCAAGCTCTACCCGATGGCCTACACCGTGCTGCGCTATGCCGGTGCCGCGTACCTGTTGTACCTGGCGTGGAAGATCGCCACGTCCGGGCCGATGTCCGTCAGCGATGGGCAAAGCCGCAAGCCGCTGGGCTTCTGGGGCGCGGCGGCGTTCCAGTGGGTCAACCCCAAGGCTTGGGTGATGGCGGTCGGCGCAATCACCACCTACACGCCGGCCCAGGGCTACCTGTTCAACGTCGTGGTCATCGCCGCGGTGTTCTGTCTGGTCAACCTGCCGGCGGTGTGTGTCTGGGTCATGTTTGGCAGCGCATTGCGGCGCTTCTTGCAGGATCCGCGTTGGCTTCGGCTGTTTAACCTGCTAATGGCAGCGCTGTTGGTGCTATCTCTGTATCCGCTGCTGTTTGTAGAATCGGGCTTTTCCTGATTCCTGCTGCGAGCCCCGATGGAACTGATCCCCTGGTCGCATGATTGCGCCGAACACTTCACCCTGCGCGGCTGGCGTTCACCTGCCAGCGGCAGGCCGCTGCTGCACTTCATTCATGGCAACGGTTTCTGCACCCTGGCGTACCAGCCGCTGCTGGAACGCCTCGCGGTGCACTTCGACCTCTGGCTCAGCGATGTTCAGGGCCACGGCGACAGCGATCACGGTGGCACCTTCGTCGGCTGGAACCGCAGCGCCGAACTGGCGCTGGAAGCCTTTCACGCCGGGCGCGGTGTCTATGGCGATGTGCCGATGTTCGCGGTGGGCCACAGTTTCGGCGGCGTGCTTACCGGGTTGATGCTGGCTCGCGAGCCGCAGCTGTTCCGCCGCGCGGTGCTGCTCGACCCGGTGGTGTTCAGCCGCTCGATGATCGGCGTGATGGGCGTGGCCAGCCTGTTCGGCATGCACCGCCGTCACGGTCTGGCCCGCAAGGCCGCGACCCGCCGCAGTTTCTGGCCGGACCGCCAGGCCGCCCATGACTCGCTGCAAGGCCGCGGCATCTTCAAGGGCTGGAACGAAGCGGCACTGCAGGCCTATGTCGATCACGCCATCGGCGACTGCGGCGAAGGCGTGGTGCTCAAGTGCCGGCCCAGCCGCGAGGTGGAAATCTTCAGCTCCTTCCCGCAACGGATGTGGGCCTCGCTGACCAGCATCGAGGTTCCGACCCTGGTGCTCTATGGCGAGCAGACCTATCCCTTCGTGCCCTTGTCATTGGCGCGCTGGGCACGCCTGAACCGCAAGGTCGAACCGCGCAAGGTGGCGGGCGGGCATTGCTTCATGCAGGAAGATCCGCAAGAAAGCGCCGCGCAGATCGAGGCCTGGGTGCTGGAAGCGCTGACCACCGCGCAAGTGAAATCTGCCTGATTGTTCCACTAATGGAACAGTGCGGGCGTTTTTAGCCCTCTACCGCCTTTTTCGTTTCATGGGTATTGTTGGTCCCATGCAACGAGGAGGTTCTCAATGAAAAAGATTCAAGGCGTTTACCAAAGCCCGGCGGCCCATTGGGTCGGTGACGGTTTTCCGGTGCGCAGCCTGTTCACCTACGACAACTTGGCCCGGCATATCAGCCCGTTCCTGCTGCTGGATTACGCGGGGCCCCATCATTTCAGCCCGACCAACGCGCGCCGTGGCGTCGGCCAGCACCCGCACCGCGGCTTCGAGACCGTGACCATCGTCTACCAAGGCGAACTGGAGCACCGTGACTCCACCGGTGCCGGTGGCCTGATCGGGCCGGGCGACGTGCAGTGGATGACCGCCGCGGGCGGGATCATCCATGAGGAATTCCACGCGCCGTCGTTCGCCCGCACTGGCGGCATGATGGAAATGGTGCAGTTGTGGGTCAACCTGCCGGCACGGGACAAATCCGCGCCCGCCGGCTACCAGACCCTGCTCGCCGCTGACATTCCGCGGGTCCCATTGCCTTCCGAGGCCGGCAGCCTGCGCGTGATCGCCGGTGATTACCTCGGCCACAAAGGCCCGGCGCGGACCTTCACGCCCATGGACGTCTGGGACCTGCAACTGCAGGCGGGCAATTCCGTCAGTTTGTCCACCCAGGACGGGCACAACGCCGCGCTGGTGGTCCTGGCCGGCAGTGTCACGGTCAATGGCCAGAAGGACGTGGGCAAGGCGCAACTGGTGTTGTTCGAGCGCGACGGTGCAGCGGTGCAGTTGGACGCCAGCAGCGACAGCAAATTGCTCTGGCTCAGCGGCGAACCGCTGGACGAGCCCATCGTCGGCTACGGGCCGTTCGTGATGAACAGCCAGGCAGAAATCGCCGAGGCGTTCGATGATTTTCACGCCGGCCGTTTTGGCCAGATGGGCGCGGAGGGGTGATCCGACAACCTTTCGTCCGATGGGCCATCACTTTGCCTGAACCCGCTAGCGAGCGCGCCGCTCCCTAAATCAGGGCCTACGGGTTTGGCTGGTGACGGCCATGCGCGGGTTCAATGAGGGAAGCGCTGACCAATGGCTTTTTGCAATTTGAACCTGCTGCCGGGCAGGCCTAACGTGGGCGACAGCCTTGATGACCAGAGGGTTGAATGATGCCAATGCATGGAGTGTGCGATCTCGAATTGCGGCAATTGATAGAGGGTGCGTTCCTTCCGGACCGCTGCGAGGTGCGTTGTGGTGACGGGATGTCGCTGACCCTGTATTTCCCTGCCGATGCCAAACGCCAGGCGATGGTGGTTGGCGATATCCAGCTCAACAGCCTGCCCGATTGCCGGGCGCTGGCCGATCTGGTGATGAAAGTGCGTCAGCAGCGCGAACTGCACAGCCATGGGCGGGTGGACGTGCCGCATCTGATGACTGGGCGCTGAGTTTTTAGCGCGTTCGCAATCGAGCGCCGCTAGCGCGGCGCATCGCTGGCAAGCCAGCGCCCACAGGGTCCCCGGTGCACACAGACCTTGTGGGAGCGGGCTTGCCAGCGATGAGCCGCCCCCAATTCACCCCGCCTTGCGCAACGTAAAATTGATCCGCCGCGCCCCCAGCAGCGGATGCACGCCGTCCTTGAGCGGCAGAATCCCGTGAAAGCGCAACCGATCCTCGCCACCCCAGACCATCACATCCCCATGCTGCAGCCCGATCCTCTGGGTGCGGTCGGCGCGCGCGTGCCCACCGAACAGAAAGGTCGCCGGCAACCCCAGTGACACCGACACGATCGGCTGGCTGAAGTCGCGTTCGTTGCGGTCCTGGTGCAGGGTCAGGCGATTGCCGGGCAGGTAGCTATTGACCAGGCAGGCATCCGCGGTGAAATCGGCGAAGCCGGCCTTGCTCGCGGCCTCGCGCGCCAGTTCGAGAAAGACCGGCGGCAATGGCGGCCACGGCTGTCCGCTCAGGGGATCGAGCGGGCTGTAGCGATAGCCGCGCTGGTCGCTGACCCAGCCCAGTTCGCCGCAGTTGGTCACCCGCACCGCGATGGTCCGCCCGCCGGGCGTGGTCATGTTGCGAAACGGCGCGGCATGCACCACCCGGCGCAAGGCTGGCAGCAACTGTTCCACCCGCTCGAGGGCGAAGCCGGGCAGCAGCACCGTCTGTTGGCCGACCCACTGCGGTTCGCGGCGCTGCGGTGAATCGAACAGCGCAAGTTCTGTCTGCATGCTCAAAGAGGCTCTTGGAAATCAGGTTGCCAGTATGAACCGGCGCGTACAGGGTTGCCGGCTCACGCGACCGAACGGCGCTCCACGCCCGGCGGATAAGTATCGGGACACTGCTGGAGCAGAAAGTCGCGCAGCGTGGTGAGGCTGTCCTGCCAGGCGCTGCCTGTCGGCCAAACCAGGTAATAGGCATCGCCGGTCGCCACCGCCTGCGGAAACGGCAACGCGAGCCGGCCATCACGCAAATGGGCGCCGATCAGCGCCAGGTCGCCGACGGATAGCCCATGTCCGGCCATGGCCGCGGCCATGCCCTGGTCGAGGGTGTCGAAGCAGATGCCGCGCGTCAGGTCGATGTCCGTCGCCAGCCCGCTGCCGCGCAGCCAGCGCTGCCAGTCGCGGCGGTCGCTGGACGGATGCACCAGCGCGGCGCTGCCCAGGCGTTGGGCATCCCAGGGCGTATCGCCCAGCAGCGCCGGCGCGCAGATCGGGATCAGCCACTCCTCGAACAGCTTGCAACTCTGCACCTGCTCACCGAAATAGCCGTTGCCCAGCAGCACCGCGCAGTCATAGGGCTCGTTGGAAAAATCCACGGCGTCCTGGTCCATCCACACGCTGGCCAGTTGCACGGCGACGTTTCGCGGGTCGTGCCTGAAACGCTCCAGGCAGCCCAGCAGCCAGTGCATGGTCAGGGTCGACGGGGCTTTCAGGCGCAGTTGCCGGCGTGCGCCGCGAAATGGCTGGCACGCTTGCTCGATCAGGCTGAAGCCGGCGTTGAGCTGCCGGGCCAGGCGTTGCCCGGCGTCGGTCAGGCGCAGGCGCGGGCCATGACGTTCGAACAGGCGGCAGCCGAGGTGGCTTTCCAGGCTGCGGATGTGCCGGCTGATGGCGCTCTGGGTCAGGGCCAGTTCATCGGCGGCGCGGGTGAAGGAACAGGAGCGGGCGGCGACCTCGAAGGCGCGCAGGGCATACAACGGGGGCAGGCGGTCAGCCATGGTGAAGGCTCATCATGAGTTTGGATCATAGTAGGCCAGCGCTTTTTGCGTTTTTCAAGGCGGCGCTGTCTGCCCAGAATGCGCGATTCACCGCTACGAGAGTCAGACATGAACACACCGCTGCTGATCGCCTACCTGGGCACTGTCATCCTGTTGATCGCCACACCCGGCCCGGTGGTGCTGGTGGTGGTGGAGGCCAGTAGCCGCGCCGGCACCGCCACGGCGGTGAAAACCGCGCTGGGCGCCAACGCCGCATCGTTGATTCTGGTCGCGGCTGCTGCGGCGGTGCTGGCGGGCAGCCTGGCGATCAGCCCGCACTTGCTGCAATGGGGCGGTCTGCTGGGTTGCCTGTTTATCGGCTGGCTGGGTTTCAGCGGCTTGCGCGATTCCGCCAGCACCGAGACGGGCGTGGCCCCGCGCGCCAGCGGCTGGTGGCAAGGCTTCGTGATCGGTATCTCCAACCCCAAGGACATTCTGTTTTTCGTGGCCCTGTTCCCGCAGTTCATCCCGGTGACCGAATCGTTCGGCACCAGCATCGGGTTGTTGGCACTGCTGTGGCTGATCGTGGACCTGAGCATTCTGGCGCTGTACATCGGCCTGATGCGGCACAGCCTGGCGCAGCGTTACCGGGCGTCGGTATCACGGGTATCGGCGGGATTGCTGTTGCTGGTGGCGACGGCGGGCGCGGGGTACTGGCTGACGGTGTTGCTGGGCTAACGGGGCGCAATGCAGGGTGATTGCGCCCGGAGGGAGGAAATCAGGCGCTGGCCCGGCTGGGCGACTGGGCCTGTTGCAGCATCAGGTTCAGGCGGGCTACCTGCTCCTTGAGCTGGTCACGTTCCTGCTTCAGACGTTGCAGTTCGTCACGGCGAACCTGGACATAGAGCGTCTGGGGTGGGCTTGCCGGCATCAGGGTTTGCATTGCGCACCTCGCAAATGGGTTGTCACAGAACTGAAGCGTAGACGCTTGACGGGGCGCGATTCTGAATTCTTTTTCCGCCGGGTGGAACTTTTTTGTTTGTCGCTGTCGTGCCGTTCGTCGTGAAACCATCCTCCGGTCGTCTGGACTAACCTTGTGCACCTGATGAGGCATTTCTTCCTTTCGAACGGAGCGTCGGCACATGCAACTGGGAATCGTGGGGCTGGGCCGCATGGGCGGTAATATCGCAAGGCGCCTGATGCGCAATGGCCATCAACTGGTGGTGAACGACCGCAATCAGGCGGCAATCGACACCTTGGTGGCGGAGGGCGCGCTAGGCGCGCCGGACCTGCCGGCGCTGGTGGCGCAACTGGGCAAGCCGCGGGCGGTGTGGGTGATGTTGCCGGCAGGCGCCCCGACCGAAGAGACCATCGCGCAACTGGCCGACCTGCTGGAGGCGGGCGACGCGATCATCGATGGCGGCAACACCTTCTACAAGGACGACATTCGCCGCGCCAGTGAGCTGAGCGCGCGCGGCCTGCACTATGTGGATGTCGGCACCTCAGGCGGCGTCTGGGGGCTGGAGCGCGGCTACTGCATGATGATCGGCGGTGAACAGGCGGTTATCGAACACCTCGACCCGCTGTTCGCCAGCCTTGCTCCGGGCGTTGGCGACATCCCGCGTACTCGCGGACGCAGCGGCCCGACCGGCCGTGCCGAACAGGGCTACATCCATGCGGGGCCGGCCGGCTCCGGGCATTTCGTCAAGATGGTCCACAACGGCATCGAGTACGGCCTGATGCAGGCTTACGCCGAAGGCTTCGACATCCTGCGCGGCAAAGCCAGTGAGGAACTGCCCCCCGAACAGCGCTATCAACTGGACCTGGCCGAGATCGCCGAGGTCTGGCGGCGCGGCAGCGTGGTCACCTCCTGGCTGCTTGACCTGACCGCTGATGCGCTGGCGGCCGATCCGCAGTTGAGCCATTACAGCGGCGCGGTGGACGACAGCGGCGAAGGCCGCTGGACCATCGATGCGGCGGTGGAGCAGGCCGTGCCGGTGCCGGTGTTGTCCAGCGCGCTGTTCGCCCGCTTCCGTTCGCGACAGCAGCAGGGCACCTATGGCGATCGCCTGCTGTCGGCGATGCGCTTCGGGTTTGGCGGGCATGTCGAGCGTTCCGAATGAATGAATACAACGTCGAAACCGCACCACCCTGCACCCTGTTCCTGTTTGGCGCCAATGGCGATCTGGTCAAGCGCCTGTTGATGCCGGCCCTGTACAACCTCAGCCGCGACGGCCTGCTGGACCGCAATCTGCGAATCGTCGGCGTCGATCACAACACCGCCAGCGGCCCTGAATTCGCCGCCCGCCTGGAAGCCTTCATGCACGAACGCGACAAGGCGGCGGGCGAGGGCGCGCAGTGCCTGGACCCGAAGCGCTGGGCCAAACTGGCAAAGCGTATCGATTACCTGACCGGGGACTTTCTCGACGACGCCACCTACCAGGGCATCGCCCGGCACATCGACAAGTCCCGCAATGGCAACGCGATCTTCTACCTGGCGACCTCGCCGCGCTTCTTCGCCGATGTGGTGCAGCGCCTCGGCGCCGCCGGGCTGCTGGACGAGCGCGATGGCTTTCGCCGGGTGGTGATCGAAAAACCGTTCGGCTCGGACCTCGCCAGCGCGGAACTGCTCAATGCCCGCCTGCTCAGCGTCATGAGCGAAAAGCAGATCTACCGAATCGACCATTACCTGGGCAAGGAGACGGTGCAGAACATCCTCGTCAGCCGTTTTTCCAACGGCCTGTTCGAAGCGTTCTGGAACAACCACTACATCGACCATGTGCAGATCACCGCGGCGGAAACCGTCGGGGTGGAAGAGCGCGGCGGTTTCTATGACGGCACCGGCGCCTTGCGCGACATGGTGCCGAATCACCTGTTCCAGTTGCTGGCGATGGTCGCCATGGAACCGCCGGCCGCCTTCGGCGCCGATGCGGTGCGCAGCGAAAAGGCCAAGGTCATCGGCGCGATCCGGCCCTGGTCGAAAGCCATGGCGCTGAAGAACTCGGTGCGCGGGCAGTACAGCGCAGGCAAGCTCGGGCGCAAGAAGCTCAAGGGCTATCGCCAGGAACGGCGGGTCGACGCGGACAGCCAGACCGAAACCTATGTCGCCCTGAAAGTGATGATCGACAACTGGCGCTGGGTCGGCGTGCCGTTCTACCTGCGCACTGGCAAGCGCATGAGCGTGCGCGACACCGAGATCGCCATCTGCTTCAAGCCGGCGCCTTACGCGCAGTTCCGCGACAGCGATGCCGAACGGCCCAAGCCCAACTACCTGAAGATCCAGATCCAGCCCAACGAAGGTATGTGGTTCGATTTGCAGGCCAAGCGTCCCGGGCCTGCGCTGGCGATGGAGAACGTCGAGCTGGGCTTCGCCTACAAGGATTTCTTCAAGATGCGCCCGGCGACCGGCTACGAGACCTTGATCTATGACTGCCTGATCGGCGACCAGACCCTGTTCCAGCGCGCCGACAACATCGAGAACGGCTGGCGGGCGGTGCAGCCGTTTCTGGATGCCTGGAAGGACGGCGGCGAGGTTCATGAATACCCGGCGGGTGAGGATGGTCCGGCGGCGGGGGATGAATTGCTCGGGCGGGAGCGGCGGAGCTGGCATCGGTTGGGGTGAGCTCTTGTGGGCGCCGGCTTGCCGGCGATAAGGCCCGTTGCCTCACCTGACCGTTCATCCAGGAAATCCGTCCAAACGGATGCTTGCCAAAGCCGCCAGTATTTTCCCGCATAGCCCGTAACACGCGGGCTACAGCCATTCCTTGACGCCATTTATTCGCCGCCAATGGCAACTGGCTATATTGTTTCGGATGCGGCATCTTAGAAAAAAAGCGAGCGCGATCGGGCTTTTTGCAACCCGCCACGAGAGGCGATCGCGTTTCATTTTTCACGTATCCGTTGAAGGGTTTCGCATGGACGCCGTCTCGGCAAAGTCAGGGAATTGCACGCCATGAGCCGGCCGGGCGGACTGCAACAGGTCCTGGACGACAGCAACGGGCGGTATCCGGGCAAGGCGGCGATCATTTACGCCGGCGAGACCTACACCTACGCGCAAGTGGAAGACGCCAGCCAGCGACTGGCCGGTGGGCTGCTGGGGGTCGGTCTGCGCACGCAGGACCGGGTGCTGTTGTGCCTGGGCAACCGCATCGAGACGGTCTGCGCCTTTTGGGGTGTGCTCAAGGCCGGCGGGGTGGTGGTCAATGTCGAGCCGCAGGTCAGCGCCACTCACCTCGACTACATCCTGCGCGACTGCGAAGCCACGGTGCTGATCACCACCTGCGCCACCCTGGCCGGCCTGCCGGTCAGCATCGCCGGGCTGCCGCACCTGCGCAGCATCGTCCTGCTCGACGGCGAGCCGGACGCCAAGGCCACCCGCACCTTTGAAAGCCTGCTCGGCCAGGAGGCGTGGTGCGCATCGGCGATGCCGCCGCAGGAGCAGGACCTGGCGACCATTTTCTATCCCGACGACGTTCCGGGGCCGCCACGCGGGATCATGGTCACCCACCGCAACATGCTCGCGGCTCTCGGGTCATTGCGGCGCAACCTGGCCTATCAGGTCAGCGACAACGTGCTGTGCTGCTTGCCGCTGTCCTCGGACTACGGCCTGTACCAGATGCTGATGGCGCTGGATGCTGGCGCTACTCTGGTACTGGAGAAAGCGTTTGCCTGGCCGATATACCTGGTTGAGAGCATCGAGCGGCATGAAGTCAGCGTGGTGCCCTTCGTTGCCAACACGCTGATGCTGTTGCACGAGCACGCGGCCCGGCGCGGTATCTGCTTTCCCGCGGTGCGGTTGGTCACCAACGGCGGCACCGGGTTGCGTCGGCGTCAGGTTGCGCGGATCGGCACGCTGTTTCCCACGGCGCAGATCTGCACGCTGTACGGCCTGCCGGAGTGCAAATGCTGCGCCTACCTGCCCGCCGAAGATGTCCACGGCAAGCCGGGCAGCCTGGGGATACCGGTGCCCGACACCGAGGTCTGGCTGATCGACGAGGAGGGCCGCGACATTCTCCAGCCGGACCGCATGGGCCAACTGGTGATCCGCAGCCCGTCGATGATGCCGGGCTACTGGCGCAACCCGGTGGTTACGGCGCAGCGGCTCAAGCCGGGCGTCGAGCCGGGCGAGACCGTGCTGCACACCGGTGACCTGTGCAGTCGCGACGAGGACGGTTATCTGTATTTCCATGGCGCGATCCAGCGCCTGGTGACCTGCGACGGCGTGCGGGTCAATCCAGTGGAGGTGGAGAGTTTTCTGCATGCCCTCGAGGGCGTGCAGGACGCCGCGGTGGTGGGCATTGCCGACCCCGTGGCCGGCGAGCGGCTGTGGGCTTTCGTGGTGCCGGACAGCAACGGGCCGCCAAGCCCCGGTGAAGTGCTGGAGCGATGCCGGGCCGGATTGACCGCCTGGCAGGTGCCGCAAGGGGTCACGTTCAGAGGCGTGTTGCCCAGCACCGGTAGTGGTCGGGTGGATTTCACCCTGTTGCAACAATGGGCACGTAACGAGCAGATGCAGGGAGATGGACAATGACAGCCGCCGAAACAACCCTTGAGGAACCGCACTTTGATTTCGACAGCATGCTCTGTTTCGCCCTGTATTCCACGGCCAACGCCATGGTCCGTGACTATGGCGAACCGCTGCGCCGGCATGGCGTGACCTACCCGCAATTGTTGGTGCTGATCGGCCTGTGGGGCGAGGACGACCTGTCCATCAGCGCCTTGAGCGCGGTGACCCTGTTCGACCTCGGCACCCTGACGCCGATCATCCGTCGCCTAGGCGAGGCCGGGTTCATCACGGTCTACCTGGACCCGGGCGACCGCCGCCGGCGCAAGGTGCTGCTCACCGACAAGGGCCGCGACCTGAAGGTCGAGGCGGCGCGGCTATTCGACAGGATGCAGGACAAGTTGGCGCTGGCGCCGCAGAACAAGCAGCAAGTGCTCGACACCTGCCTGCAGATCCGCTCACGGCTGCGCTGAAGCGGAGCCGTCGAGGTGCTGCGGCGTGTTGAAGTTGGCCAGCCGCGGATCGTCCTCGGCACAGTCCAGGGCCACTAGCGGCCCGCTGCGCAACACTCGCAACAGGCTGCGTTCACCGGCATCCCAGGCGTCCGCCAGGGATTCGCGCAGGGCCCGCGGGATCACGCTGAACATCGGCTGCCATTGACCGGCCTGGCGCACCATCACCGGGGTGTTGTGCGTTGCGGCGAGGGCCCGCATCGACGTCAGCAACGCGTCGTCCACTTGCGGCGCATCGCAGGCCAGCACCAGCAACCACTCATGCCGCGCCACCGCGAGCCCGGCCAGGACGCCGGCCAGCGGGCCGGGAAAATCCGGCTCGTGGTCGTGGACCAGGGTGTCGGCGTACAGCCGGTAGGTGTCGGCGTTGCGGTTGCAGGAAATGATCAGGTCATCACTGAGCGGGCGCACCACCGCGTGCAGGTGGGCGACCAGCGGCGTGCCGCGCCAGGGCAGCAGGCCCTTGTCCTGGCCGCCCATGCGCTGGCCGCGACCGCCGGCCAGGATCAGGATCGAACAGGGCGGAAGAGGGGCGGCGCTCATTGCGAAGTGTTTCCGTCGGACAGGGTCCGCCACCTTCCCATGAGCGCCGCCGGGCTGTCCATCAGCTTTCGCTGACGGCGGCCGATGCGGCCTCGGCCTTGTTGCGGCGGTAGCCGGTCAGGCGCATCACCACCACGAAGAACACCGGCACGAACACCACCGCCAGGGTGGCGCTGAGCATGCCGCCGACCACCCCGGTGCCGATCGCCTGTTGGCTGGCCGAGCTGGCGCCGGTGGCGATGGCCAGCGGCACCACGCCGAGGATGAACGCCAGCGAGGTCATGACGATCGGCCGCAGGCGCAGGCGCGCGGCCTGCACCGTGGCGTCCACCAGGTCGTGGCCCTGATCCACCAGGCTCTTGGCGAACTCGATGATCAGGATGGCGTTCTTCGCCGACAGGCCGATCAGGGTAATCAGGCCGACCTTGAAGAACACATCGTTGGGCAGCCCGCGCAGGGTTACCGCGAGCACCGCGCCGAGAATCCCCAGCGGCACCACCAGCAGCACCGAGGTCGGGATCGACCAGCTTTCATACAGCGCCGCCAGGCAGAGGAACACCACCAGCAATGACAGGCCCATCAACAACGGCGCCTGGCTGCCGGACAAACGCTCCTGCAATGACAGCCCGGTCCATTCCAGGCCGAAGCCCAGCGGCAGTTCGCCCACCAGCCGTTCGACCTCGGCCATGGCGTCGCCAGAGCTGTAGCCCGGCGCCGGTTCGCCGCTGACGGCGATGGCCGGATAGCCGTTGTAGCGGGTCAGTTGCACCGGCCCGGACACCCATTGGGCGCGGGCGAAGGCGGCCAGCGGAACCATCTTGCCGCTGCTGTTGCGCACGTGAATCTTCAGCAGGTCCTCGACCTGGCTGCGGCGGTCGCCCTCGGCCTGCACCACCACCCGCTGCATGCGGCCCTGGTTGGGGAAGTCGTTGACGTAACTGGAGCCCACCGCGGTGTTCAGCACCGTGCCGATATCGGCGAAGGACACGCCCAGGGCATTGGCCTGCTTGCGGTCGATCTCCAGTTGCACCTGCGGGCTTTCGGCCAGGGCGCTTTCGCGCACGTTGACCAGCACCGGGCTCTTTTCCGCGGCGGCGAGCAACTGGTCGCGGGCGGCCATCAAGCGGGTGTAACCGAGGCCACCACGGTCCTGCAGGCGGAACTCGAAGCCGGTGGAGGTGCCCAGGCCGTCCACCGGAGGCGGCAGCACCGAGTAGGCGATGGCGTTCTTGAACTGGCTGAAGGCGATGGTCGCGCGCTCGGCGATGGCTGCGGCGGCGTCGTTGGCGCTGCGTTCGGACCAGTCCTTGAGCGTGGTGAACACCAGCGCGGCGTTCTGGCCGTTGCCGGAGAAACTGAAACCGAGGATCACCGTGGTGTCGCCCACGCCCGGTTCAGCGGCGTTGTGCGCCTCGATCTGCGCCGCCACCTGCTCGGTGCGTTCGCGGCTGGCACCGGGCGGCAACTGCACGTCGGTGATGGTGTAGCCCTGGTCCTCGGTGGGCAGGAACGACGACGGCAACTGGCTGAAACTCATCACCAGCACGCCCAGCAGCACGGCATACAGCAGCAGGTAGCGACCGCTGCGGGCGATGGCGTGGACCACCCAGCGCTGGTAGCCGTTGCTCATCGACTCGAAACGGCGGTTGAACCAGCCATAGAGGCCGCGACGTTCGTGGTGCTCGCCCTTGGCCACCGGTTTGAGCAGGGTGGCGCACAGCGCCGGGGTCAGGCTCAGGGCGAGGAAAGCCGAGAACAGGATCGACACCGCCATGGACATGGAGAATTGCTGGTAGATCACCCCCACCGATCCGCTCATGAAGGCCATCGGCAGGAACACCGCCACCAGCACCAGGGTGATACCGATGATCGCGCCGCTGATCTGGCCCATGGCCTTGCGGGTCGCCTCACGCGGCGGCAGGCCTTCTTCCATCATGATCCGCTCGACGTTCTCCACCACGACGATGGCGTCGTCCACCAGGATGCCGATGGCCAGTACCATGCCGAACAGGGTCAGCACGTTGATCGAGAAACCCAGCGCCAGCATGCTGGCGAAGGTGCCCATCAGCGCCACCGGCACCACCAGCGTCGGGATCAGCGTGTAGCGGATGTTCTGCAGGAACAGCAGCATCACCAGGAACACCAGCACCATGGCCTCGCCCAGGGTGTTGATCACCTGGGTGATCGAGACCTTGACGAACGGCGAGGTGTCGTAAGGGATCGACCAGGTCGCGCCCGGCGGGAAGTAGCGCGACAGCTCCTCCATCTTCGCCCGTACCAGGTCGGCGGTCTGCATGGCGTTGGCGCCGGGCGCCAGTTGCACGCTGAAGGCGGTGGCCGGCTTGCCGTTGAGGCGGGTGCCGAACTGGTATTCCTGGCTGCCGATCTCGACCCGGGCGACATCGCCGATGGTCACGCTGGAGCCGTCCTGGTTGGCGCGCAGGACGATAGCGGCGAACTCTTCCGGGCTCGACAACTGGCCCTTGACCAGCACGTTGGCGGTGATTTCCTGACCGGAGCGGCCCGGCAGGTCGCCGATGCTGCCCGGTGCGACCTGGGCGTTCTGCGCGGCGATGGCGTTGTTGACGTCCTCGGGTGTCAGGTTGAAGCCGATCAGTTTCTGCGGATCGATCCAGATCCGCATGGCCCGCTCGGAGCCATACAACTGCGCCTTGCCGACGCCTTCGAGGCGGCGGATCTCGTTCATCACGTTGCGCGCGAGGAAGTCGCTCAGGGCGGTTTCGTCGAGGCGATCGTCGTCAGCGGTGAGGGTCACCAGCAACAGGAAACCGGTGGAGACTTTTTCCACCTGCAGGCCCTGTTGAGTGACGGCGCGGGGCAGGCGCGACTCGACGATCTTCAGGCGGTTCTGCACATCGACCTGGGCCAGTTCCGGGTTGGTGCCGGGTTCGAAGGTGGCGGTAATGGTGGCGCTGCCGAGGCTGCTCTGCGATTGGAAATAGAGCAGGTGATCGGCGCCATTGAGTTCCTGCTCGATCAGGCTGACCACGCTTTCATCCATGGTCTGGGCCGAGGCGCCCGGATAGACGGCGTAGATTTCCACCTGCGGCGGCGCCACGTTGGGGTACTGCGCGACCGGCAGCTTGGGCAGCGCCAGCGCGCCGGCAAGCAGGATAAACAGCGCGACCACCCAGGCGAACACCGGGCGATCAATGAAAAACTGCGGCATGAATCAGGCCCTCACTGGCCGGTGGTCTGGACGATGGGTTGGTCACCCGCGGCGCCCGGCGTGATCTGAACCGGGTCGCCGGCCTTGACGTGCTGCAGGCCCTCGGTCACCACGCGGTCGCCGGGGCTCAGGCCGTCGCTGACGATCCAGCGGTTGTTCTGTGCGCTGCCCAGGGTCACCGCGCGTTCGGCGATGCGTTGCTCGGCGTCCACCAGCAGCACTCGCGGCTGGCCGGCGCTGTCACGCAGGATGGCCTGTTGCGGCACGCTGATGCCCTGGGGCTGGACCGCCTGTTCCAGGCGCACGCGGATAAAACTGCCGGGCAGCAGGTCGAGGTCCGGGTTGGGGAATTCGCTGCGCAGGGTGATCTGCCCGGTGCCCGGGTCGACGCTGATGTCCGAGAACAGCAGCTTGCCGGCCAACGGGTAGGGCGTGCCGTCGTCCTGGATCAGGGTGACTTTCGCCTGGTCCTGGCCGACCTGCTGCAACTCGCCGGCGCGCAGTGCGCGGCGCAGGGCGTTGATCTCGCGGGTGGACTGGGTGAGGTCGGCGTGGATCGGGTCCAGTTGCTGGATGATCGCCAGCGGCGTCGATTCGTTCTGGCCGACCAGCGCACCCTCGGTGACCAGCGCGCGGCCGACCCGGCCGGAAATCGGCGCGGTCACCGTGGCATAGCCCAGGTTCAGCCGCGCCCGTTCGACGGCGGCCTTGGCCGCGGCAACATCAGCGTCGGCCTGCATGATTGCGGCGCGGGCGTTGTCGCGGTCCTGGCGGCTGACCGCGTTGATCTCGATCAGCTCGGCATAGCGCTGGTCTTGCAGGCGCGCCTGGTAGCGGGTCGCCTCGGCCTTGGCCTGGGCGGCGCGGGCGCTGTCGAAGTCGGCCTGGAACGGCGCCGGGTCGATGCGGAACAGCACGTCGCCCTGTTTCACGTCGCTGCCTTCGCGGTACTCGCGCTTGAGCACCACACCGGCCACGCGGGCGCGGACTTCGGCGATGCGCGGCGCCTGGATGCGCCCGGACAGTTCGCTGCTGATGGCCAGTGGCTGCACCCGCACGGTTTCCACCGTGACGTTCGGCGCGGGGGCTTTTTGGTCCTCGGGCGGCTTGCTGTCACAGGCGCCCAGCAGCAGGGCGAGGGCGGTGAGGGGGAGCAGACGTCGCAGACGGGCGGGGCTTGAAGGCAACATACGGATCTTCCATAAATGACCGCCGAATGGTAAGGCAGGCGCGCGACCAGCGGCTGTGAAGCTCTGTAGAGCGTCTGTTAAAAAGTGTGAACAAATAACTCGTTACCTTTTCCGGTTCTATATTCTGCGTTCCTTTCTCTGTTCTCCAAGTCAACTCATGCCCAACATTCTCCTGGTCGAAGACGACTGCGCCCTGTCCGAACTGATTGCCAGCTACCTCCAGCGCAACGGCTTTACCGTGAGCGTCATCGCCCGTGGCGATCTAGTGCTGGAGCAGGTGCGCCGCGACAAACCTGATCTGGTGATCCTCGATTTGATGCTGCCCGGCCTCGACGGCCTGCAGGTCTGCCGCCACCTGCGGGGCGAGTCGCAGAGCCTGCCGATCCTCATGCTCACCGCCCGCGACGACAGTCACGATCAGGTGTTGGGCCTGGAAATGGGCGCCGACGACTACGTTGCCAAGCCCTGCGAACCGCGGGTGTTGCTGGCGCGGGTGCGGACCCTGCTGCGCCGCAGCAGCATTACCGAGCCGCACCTTGAGAGCGACCGGGTGCTGATCGGCGCCCTGTGCATCGACCTCGCCGAGCGCACGGTGTCCTGGCGCGGGCAGCCGGTGGAACTGTCCAGCGGCGAGTTCAACCTGCTGGTGGTGCTGGCGCGCAATGCCGGCACGGTGCTCAGCCGCGACCACATTCTCCAGCACCTGCGCGGCATCGAGTTCAACGGCACCGACCGCTCGGTGGACGTGGCGATTTCCAAGTTGCGCCGCAAGTTCGACGACAACGCCGGCGAAGCACGGAAGATCAAGACCGTGTGGGGCAAGGGCTACCTGTTCAGCCGCGTGGAATGGGAGGTCTGAGGCCGGACCATGCTGAAAATCCTCGTTCGCCTCTACCTGCTCACCATCGTCACCTACGCCGGGGCGATCTTCCTGGTGCCGGAAGTCATCCTCAAGGCGTTCAACGAACGTTACCTGGCGTACAACCTGGAGCAGGCGCGGGGCGTGCAGGCGCTGATCGTCCGCCAGTTCCGCCAGGCGCCGGAGAGCGAGTGGCCGGCGGTGGCGAAGGCGCTGGCGGTCGATTTCGCGCCGCTGGCGGTCGAGCTGATGCCGAGCACCTCGGCCGATCTGACCGAGCAGGAACGTGTGCGACTGGACGCCGGGCAGAACGTGGTGCGCCTGGGTGACTGGGGCTATTACGAGACCGCCATCGCGCCGCTCAACGGCCAGTGGCTAGTGGCCCTGCGCAACCCGCCGGACCCGTTCGACATCAACCTGTTGTCGTGGGGCATCACCGTGCTCATCGGCGCCGCGCTGCTCGGCTGCCTGCTGCTCTGGCTGTGGCCGCACTGGCGCGACCTGCAACGGCTCAAGGCCACCGCGCAGTTGCTCGGGCAGGGGCAGTTGTCGGAGCGCACGATGATTTCCTCGCGTTCCAACATCGGCGAACTGGCCCAGGTGTTCGACACCATGGCCCACGACCTGGAGCAACTGCTGACCCAACAGCGCGAACTGCTCAACGCGGTGTCCCATGAGTTGCGCACACCGCTGACCCGTCTCGACTTCGGCCTGGTGCTGCTTTATGACGAACTGCCGGCCACCAGCCGCAAGCGCCTGATGCAACTGGTCGGGCATGTTCGCGAGCTGGATGAGCTGGTGCTCGAACTGCTGTCCTACAGCCGCTTGCAAACCCCTGGGCAAAACGTCGAGCGGGTCGAGGTGTCGTTGCTGGAGTTCGTCGACAGCATTCTCGGCAGCTTCGCCGAGGAACTCGACAGCCGTGACATCTGCTGGGAGGTCTGCGCGGCCAACGACTTGCCGCGATTCGCTCTGGACCCACGGCTTACCGCCCGCGCCGTGCAGAACCTGATCCGCAACGCCATGCGCTACTGCGACCGGCGACTGCTGCTGGAACTCGGCCAGGACGCGGCGGGCAACTGTCTGCTGAGCGTCGAGGACGACGGCATCGGCATCCCCGAACACGAGCGTGAGCAGATCTTCCAGCCGTTCTATCGCCTGGACCGCAGCCGCGACCGGGCTACCGGCGGGTTCGGCCTGGGCCTGGCCATCAGCCGTCGGGTCATCGAGAGCCAGGGCGGGCAACTGACGGTCGGCCCGTCTGCGTTGGGCGGTGCCCGGTTCAGCATTCGACTGCCCCGGCGATAGGCACCCCGGCGCTTTTCCCACGGCGCCGGGTGTACTCACATTCAATCCTTCCTTCCGCAATAACGGCCCAGCGCCACGCGCCATTCGCACATTTCCCCGAGCTGTTTCATGGGCTGTAAGTAGGCTCGGTGGGAAATTTCCCGGTGTCACTGGGATACGTCTGATGTAAGCCTTTTTCCCAGTCACGAATAATCCGTCCTGCCCATCTGGCGCCAGCAACCCTTCCCCGGCGGCGTCTTTGGTGGGCTTCGGAATTTTCGTTCCTCAGATAGGGAAAAGATCATGAAATACAGTGCGTTCGCGCTTCCGTTGGCCTTGATGCTGGCGGCGGGCACAGTTTCGGCGGCCGAGCCGATCAACAAGCAGGTCAAGCTCGTCGGCACCATTCCGACCGAGTTCTTCAACGTGATCGATAGCGGCAACTGGTGGGGCAAGAATCACGAGTTGAGCTGGGTGGAAGGTCAAGGTTTCGCCTTGTTCAAACAGCGGCTCATCTTCGTGAGCACGGTCGGTGCCGTCACTGCGCACCTGACGCTGCCGGCGCAACTCACCAATGACAAGGACGATGTGATCGCCATGCGCCTCAGGGTCGCCGGAAAGACCCTGAGCACCCTGCCGCAGGAAGTGGCCAGCGCGGAAGAGATGCTGACGGGCAAACCGTTCATGGTGGATTTCGATCTGTCCGCCGACTCTACGGCGATGCCCGCGCCCGGCGACTATTCGGGGGTCTTCGGCATGATGTTCGAGACTAAGGCGCCTTTGTAAGCGGCGGCAGGTCGTCGAAATCAATCCGTACTCCCACAAGGAACTGAATTATGAAATACCGTTTTTTCGCGCTTCCTCTGGCGCTGATGCTGGCCTCGGGAGGCGCATCAGCCGTCCAGCCGATCGAAGGTAACTTCACGGTCTCCGGCACGGTGCCCACGGAAAGCTTCAGCGTTATCGACCCCGCTAACTGGATGAGCCAGACCCAGACCCTGAACTGGAACGTCATCGGTACCGGGTTTAGCCCGCTCCAGCAAAAACTCCTGCTGAAAAGCACGGTCGGCGCCATCACGGCATACATGCTCGAACCGGCGCAAATCAGCAGTGGCGATAACGTGATTCCGATGCAGGTGGCGGTCAACATGGTGGCTCTTACCGAGTCTCCCAGAATCGTGCTCAGGGCCGACCTGGCTCCGCCGGGCCTTCTGGTGCAATTCAATGCCAGCGTGCTCAACCCGAGCACCATCGAACGTACTCCGGGCGATTACGCCGGCACCTTGAGCATGATGTTCGAGACCGCGCCCCCCCTGTAGCCATTCATTCACCGGGCCCTCTTTGCCTATTACCGGGTCGCTCCGGGTTCTTGCCTGCACAGGCGCGGGGCGACTGCTGGGCTTTTTCCATTCGCTGACGAGCAGCGACACGTCTTTGGCGATACCTGTTCGACCGGCCTGAGCGCCGGGATGATCGCCAATGACCTGTTGCACCCCCTGGTAGTCGCCGGCCTTTCGGCGCAGCGGGTTGATGAGTGCATGCAATACGGTTCTTCGCTTCCTGGGCCAGATGTTCGAGACCGCCGCGCCGCTGTAGCCAGCGGCCGGTCGCCGAAATCAATTGGTACTCCGACAAGGAACTGAATCATGAAATACAGCATTTTCGCGCTCCCTCTGACACTGATGCTGGCCTCGGAATGCGCATCAGCCATCGAACCGCTCGAAGGGCACTTCAGCCTCACGGGCACGGTGCCCACGGAAAGTTTCAGCGTCGTAGGTCCCGGCAACTGGATGGACCAGACCCAGACATTGACGTGGGGCGGCGCCGGCACATCCTTTGGCATATTCAGGCAGAAGATCCTGATGAAAAGCACGGTGGGCGCCATTTCGGCCTATCTGGTCGAGCCCGCGCAAATCAGCAATGGCGATAACGTCCTCAGCCTGATGGTGCAGGTCAACAACGTCACCCTTTCGGAGGTTCCCAGAGAGATCGTCAGACCCGAGGTGGCCGCGCCCGGTGTGCTGGTGAACTTTCAGACCTGGGTGCCCCCCAGCAGCAACCCTCAGTACCTCCCGGGGGATTACGCCGGCGCGTTGAACATGATGTTCGAGACCGCTCCCCCCTTGTAGCCATTCACCGGCTGCTTCCTTGCCCATTTTCGGGGCGCACTGACTTTTGCCGGATTGCAGGAGTGGGGCGACCGCGGGCCTCTTTTCATTCGCTGATGAGCAGTGACATGTCTTTGGCAATATCCATTCGACTGACCTTGGGCTGCTGTGCCGCAACGGTCTGGCTGGCATCTGCCTGGGCAAACGGGTCGACGGAGCAGAGCAGTCGACCAGGGATTCTCCGGCAGGCGGAAGGCTTGCCCAAAGGGTTTGATGAGCATTTTTTCGAGGTGCCGCTGGCGGTGCGGGTCGAGCTGGACGGTCGTTTGCTGGGCGAGGCACTGGTGGTGCTGAGCCGCGACGACCGCGTCCAGTTGCTGAACTTCACCGACAGCCGCGACAGCCAGGAGCCGGAAATCCTCCGCCAGGCCTGGGCGGTCGCGTTGGGCAACGGGCTGGCGCTGGGCAACTGCGAGCGTAGCTGCCCGCGTGATTTGCTGGCGCTTCACTACGACCTTCTGGAATCGCGGCTGTCGATCCTCACCCGCGGCGCGGAAAGCAGCGGCCAGGAGACGTACCACCGTTTGCCGGAGCAGGGCAGCCGCGGGCTGATCCTGCGCAACCAGCTCAACCTCAGCCGCGACGGCGAACAGACCGTCGGGCGCTACGCGCTGCAGGGGCAGGGCAGCATCGGCAACTGGACCGCGTTGGCCGAAGCCCGTTTTGACCGCAGTGGCGGTCGCTATGAAGAAACCCGGCAGAACATCGACCAGCTCTACGCCGAGCGAATCCATGAGGACCGTTTCTTCCGCCTGGGCTATTTCACACCCGATGTTCAGGGCCTGAGCCGCCAGCCGCTGTTGCTCGGCAATACACCGGAAACCACCCTGGGGGTGATGTTCGGCAGCAGCGACAGCCTGGCGGTGAACAATGGCAGCGCCAGCGTCACGCCGATCTATGTCACCCCCAATCGCCAGGGCCAGGTGGAGATTTACCGCAACGGCCAGTTGATCCAGACGCAGCCGGTCGCGCCGGGTTTGCAGGTGCTGGACACCCGTGGCCTGCCCGGCGGCATCTACGAGGTGGAAGTGCGCCTGATCGAGGACGGCCAGATCACCTCGCAGAGCAACGAGTTCGTCTACAAACCCAATAACTGGAGCAACACCGATTCGCCCTGGCGCTACAACCTGTATGCCGGTCAGCGCCAGGAACTGCTGGGCAGCGACGACGAATCAAGCGCCGGCGGCCTGAGTGCCGGGGTCATCGCCAATTACCTGCTGCACCCGCGGGTGGTCACCGGCCTGTCGGCGCAGCGGGTCGATGACTACCTGCAATACGGCTCCTCCCTCGATTGGCATGTGCTGGATCGCTTGCAATTGCTGGGCAGCGTGTTTCGTACCGACGGCCTGGGCAATGGCTACGACCTGCGGGGTATTTTCCAGTACGGCAGCGGCAGCGTGATTCTCAGCCACAGCAGTACGGCATTCGAGCCGCGCCGGACCGGGCGCGATGAGGTGATGGCGCCGGGACGCACGGGGCAGTCTTCGCTGTCGTTGAATCACCGCCTCAACCGTGAATACACGGCCAGCCTGCGGGTGAGCCGCGACACGGGCGGCAGCGCCGGCACGGCGATGGACCTGGGCCTGTCCTATTTCGGCAAGCTCTGGGACAGCAATGCGAACTGGCGGGTTTCACTGTTCGACCGGCCCGGCACCGAGAGCAGCGGCGATCGCCGCAGCCGTGGCATCAATTTCAGCGTCAGCACCAGCCTGGGCGGCTCGGACCGCCGCCTGTCCGCCAGCCTGGGAACGCGAACCTCGCGCGACGGCGGGCAGGACCGCAACGCCGCGCTGACCTACCAGCACCTGCCCGAACAGGGCAGCGTGCGCAGCATCGCCGGCACGGTCAGTTTCGACCGCTACGGCACCGGCCTGACGGCAGACACCCAATTTGAAAACAGCGCCTTGAACGGCGATGCCTTCATCCAGCGCTCGTCCTTCAACCAGGACTTCAGCGCCGGCCTGAACCTCGACAGCACCCTGGCCGTGGGCGGCGACCACCTGGGCTTCAGCGGCCAGTACCTGCCGTATGCGGCCGGGCTGATCGTCGATGTGGAAACCGACGTGCCCAACCTGCAATTGCGCGCCAACGACTCCGAAGGCAGCAGCAGCGTGTTGCGCCCCGGGCGCAACGTGGTGCCGGTCAATGCTTACAAGTCCGGCCATGTGCTGCTGGATTTCCAGTCCGGCTATGACGCCAGCGCTGTCATCCAGCCACCGACGCTGACCTATCACCTCAACCGCGGCGGCGTCGAGTACCACCGGTTGCGGGTCATGCGCACGGTCACCGTGATCGGTCGCTTGCTGGATGAGCAGAGCAAGCCGCTGCGCGGTGCGATGTTGATCAACCACGCCAGCCGCGGCGTGAGTGAAGCCGACGGATTTTTCGTGGTGGAAGTCAGCGAGGCGGTGCCCACGCTGGAGGTCCAGCACCGGGGCCGGCAGTTGTGTGTGCTGCGGGTCGACCCGCAAGGGCCGCGTGAAGACGGTGTGTTGCTGGCCGGTGATCAGCGGTGTGAGGCGAGGACTCTGGTTCGCGGTGAACCAGGCCCGTCAGGAGAGGGTGTATGACGCAGTTCCACGCTTGGAAAACGCTTGCATGCCTGCTGCTGATGCTGCAGGCGGGCGCGGGGTCGACCCCGGCCAACGCGACGGAGGTGACGGTCAGTGCCGAGTACCGTGGTGGCCTCGACTTTGTCCACACGTCCCGCGCGCCGGACTTCTGCGCACGCTGGCCGGGGCAATGCAACGCCGGGCCGGCACTCGACCTGCCCATCAGCTATGAGCTGGCGACGCAGGACAAGGAGGGCGGCGGCGCGGGTTACTCGATCCGGGTGCCGGGCCGGCGCCAGGTCACGGTGACCAACGAGCGAAGCGGCGAATCTTACTCGCTGGGATTCGAAATCCTCGCGCTGGGCCTGCAGGTCGACACGGCGGCCGGCGCGGCGGCGTCCCGCCCAGTGCAGGGCGGATGCGCCGTCGCCGGCGCGCAGAATGCCGGGGTACGGAGCCACTACCTGTGGCGGATCAACACGCCGGCGCAACCGGCCACTTGTTTCTCGGCCAGGCCGGATGACGCTGTCGATGATGCCGCCCGGTTGCGCATCGGTGAGCTTGGCCTGGCCTACCGGCTGAGCACGCCGTCACCCTTGAAAATGAAGCCGGGCAAGTACCGCGGACGCCTGGTGCTCAGCGTCGGCCCCGGCGCGGACTTCGACCTCGGCCGCGGCGTGGCGGGGCTCACCACCGACAGCCTCGGGATCAGCGTCGAACTCGACGTGGTGCATGCCTTCCGCCTCGAATTCGCCCAGGGCAGCGAGCAGGTCGTGCTGGAACCTCCCGGCGGCTGGGGCCAGTGGTCCAACCGCCTTCCGCACCGGCTGTACCGCGATGTCGCCCTGCGCGTCTGGTCGTCCGGTCCTTTCAGTGTCCACCTGCGCTGCCAATACACCGAGGCGCAACGCTGTGGCATGCGCAATCGAGCCAATGAGCATCAGGTGCCGCTGCACGTCGCCCTGACGTTGCCGGGAGGTTTCCTGCACTCCGGGCAAGCCGTGAGCCGGCTGACGCTGCCGGTGGGCGAGGCCATGGCGCTGAAACTGGAAAGCCTCCAGCCAATGCTCAATCAGGGCGGGGTTTTGCACTTCGACGTGGGCAAAACCCAGGTCAGCGAAATGGCCCGCTACCCCGGAATGGAGTACGCGGGCGATGTAACCGTGATTTTCGATGCGGGCATGTAGCGCCCGGGCACAAACGTATTTTTAACGAGGTGATGAACGATGAGAAAAACCCTTTGCGGCGTGTTGCTGCTGATAACCGGCGCCACGGCTCACGCCGCTCCACAGATCAACGTGGGCAACCTGTACGACTACATGGACGGCGAGCGCAGCACGATGCTCAAGCGGATACGCAACAGCGGCGACACCACGGCATTCGTCAAGGTCAGCGTGTTCGAGCTGGTCTATGACGCCCAGGGCAACATCACCGAGGTGGCGCAAGACGACCTCCCCCTGGAACAGCGGCCACTGATAGCCAGTCCCGCCAGGCTGATCGTGCCGGCCTCGGGGATGCAGACGATGCGCGTGCTGTATCGCGGTGACCGGGCCAAGGAGCGCTATTTCCGCTTGCGCTTCATTCCGGTCGTCCCGGAACGCGGCGATGGTTTCGCCATCAGCGAAGCGGACGCCGAGCAATATGAAGCGCTCAAGGCCAAGGTCGAAATCCTCACCGGCTTCGGGTCGCTGCTGTTCGTCCATCCCAACGGGGTGCAGTACCAGACCGACGTCTCGCGCGAAGGCCAGCGCTTCATCGTGCACAACCGTGGCAGCAGCACCGTGGTGCTGGACCATTTCAACGATTGCGACGCCACCGGCAAGCAGTGCTCGGTGGCGACCAAGCACCATATCCGCCCCGGCATCGACCGCGAATTCAGCCGCGACCCAGGGCGGGTGTATCGCTTTGAACTGATCGAAGGGCAGGAGCGGCGGCGGGTGGAAATCAAGGGTTGATCTAGTCGCTGGGAAATTTCCCTCGTTGATTAGGGAATTGTCCGATGCACATGTGCCTACCTGGCGGTCGATACTCTGCACCCTAAGTGCTGGCCTTTTGATGCTATTGAATCGCTTCCCCCCCAGGTAGGCACGGCATTCGAAACGGACCCTGCACGTTATCCAAAAACAGGGAGGATTCATGTACAAAGCCATGATCGTGGACGACCATCCGTTCATCCGCGCCAGTGTCAGAATGCTGCTCCGTCAGGAGCAATTCGAGGTCGTCGCCGAGGCCGACAACGGTATCGACGCCATGCGCCTGATCCGCGAACACGAGCCTGACATCGCCATCCTCGATATCGCCATCCCGCGTATCGACGGGCTCGAGATCATCACCCGGGTCAAAGCGGCGCAACTGAACATCAAGATGCTGGTGTTGACGTCCCAGGCGGTCGGTTATTTCTCGCTACGCTGCATGCGCCTGGGGGCTTCGGGCTTCGTCTCGAAGAACGATGACTTGAGCGAGCTGCGAAAGGCGGCGCTGGCAATCATGTCCGGCTACACCTACTTCCCGGAAATTTCCCTGAGCTCGGTAAACCGTTTCGACTGCCACGCCACCGAAACCCAGCGCATCGAAAAACTCACCGACCGC
This sequence comes from Pseudomonas sp. 5P_5.1_Bac1, assembly GCF_025466015.1. Taxonomy (NCBI): domain Bacteria; kingdom Pseudomonadati; phylum Pseudomonadota; class Gammaproteobacteria; order Pseudomonadales; family Pseudomonadaceae; genus Pseudomonas; species Pseudomonas sp. 5P_5.1_Bac1. Next base: position 177,294 of record NZ_JANLNX010000070.1, read on the forward strand.
GAACTGCTGATCCTCCAGCAACTGGCCCGTGGCCTGAGCAACAAGGCCATCGGCGAGGCGATGCTGCTCAGCAACAAAACCATCAGCACCTACAAGACCCGCCTGCTGGAAAAGCTGCGGGTCAGCTCCCAGGTGGACCTGGCCGACCTGGCCAGGCGCCACACACTGATCTGACGCCCACTTGCGGTCTTTCCCTCCTATGCGGCGCGCCTTGCTGCTGTCGCTGGCGGTACTGTGCGTGTGCCTGTTCAGCGGCCTGACCAGGGCGGAAACGCCGAATCTGCTGGCCCGCTCGAGCCTCGACGACAACCTGCGCCTGGACCTGAACGACAACGACCGCCACTGGTTGTGGGCGCGGCGGACGTTGTGGCTCGGGGTTAGCCGGCCCGACCGCGTGCCGTTCGACATCACCGCCACCGGGCGCGATTACGAAGGCCTCACCGCCGATTACGCCGGTCTGCTGGGGGAATTGCTCGACGTGCAGATCCGCGTGCGCCGCTATGGCTCACGGGCCGAGGCGATCAGTGCGTTGCAGCGCGGCGATATCGACCTGCTGGGCACCGTGTCTGCCGATGAGGCGGCGCGCAGTCGCCTGCTGCTGTCGCGGGCCTACGTGGAAAACCAGCCGGTGCTGGCCACGCGCAGCGACGATGGCGGCTCGCCGGACTCCGGCCGGCCCGGCGTGCGCCTGGCGATGCGCGAGGGCTACCTGTCCGAGGACCGCGCCCACGAACTGTTTCCCAATGCGCGCCTGGCATTCTATCCGTCGCTGCTCAACGCCCTCGGCGCCGTGGCGTTCGGCCAGGCCGACCTGTTTCTCGGCGATGCCCTGGGTGCGCAATACCTGTTGCACAAGAATTACCTGGCCCACTTGCAGTTGTTCCCCACCGAGCTGCTTGAGGGCGGGCACTACGGCTTTGCCGTCAACAGCGACAACCTGCGCCTGAAACGGCTGGTCAACCAGGCCCTGGAGCGGATTTCCGAACAGGCGCGGCTTGCCATTCTGCGGCGCTGGAGCGGCGGTGCGACGAGCTTCGCCGCGCGGGGACAGCTCGACTTCACTGATGCCGAGCGCGAGTGGCTGCGTCAGCACCCGCGACTGACCGTGGCCATCGACGAGCAGTTCCTGCCGGTCAGCTACCTCGACGACCAGAACGTGTTTCGCGGCATCAGCGCCGACTTGCTGGAGCGTATCGCCCAGCGCACCGGGCTGGCCTTCGACATCGTCGCCGGCGGCGGTTTCGATGACATGGCCCAGCGCCTGGACGTGCAGCAGGTCGATCTGGTGGCGGCGCTGCCGTTCAGCCGCGGCCGCCAGGAACAGGTGGGTTTCAGCCGTTCCTACCTGAGCAACAGCCTGGTGCTGGTCACCCGGGACAACGACCGTTACCTCGACAGCCTCGACGACCTGGCTGGCAAGCGCCTGGCCCTGGTTCAGGGCAGCGTGCTCGAAGACTACATGCGCGAACGTCACCCGCAGGTTCAGGTGCTCTGGAGCAGCGGCCCGCAGCAGGCGCTGGAACGGGTCGCCAGCGGTGAGGCGCAGGCGGCGGTGACCAGCCTGATCGGCGCGCGCTACAGCATCGCCCGGCAATTCCGTGGGCAACTGAGCATCCGCGCCGCGCTGCCGGTGCCGGCGGTGCATTTCGCCTTTGGTACGCGGCGCGGCGCGCGGGAGTTGCTGTCGATCATGAACAAGGCGCTGCTGAGCATCGCGCCGCAGGAGATGGACGAACTGACCAATCGCTGGCGCAACGAAGTGATCGTTGTCGACAGTTACTGGCAGAAGTATCGCGGGATGATCCTGCAAGGCTTCCTTATGGCCCTGATCCTTTTGCTGCTGGCGATGTATTGGATTCGCAGCCTGCGCCGCCAGGTGCACAAGCGCTTGCAGGCGGAACAGGCCCTCAACGACCAGCTCGAATTCATGCATGTGATGATCGACGGCACGCCGCATCCGATTTACGTGCGCGATCACGAAGGCTGCCTGCTGACCTGTAACGCCAGCTACCTGCGGGCCCTCAACGTCGAGCGCGACGCGGTGATCGGCCAGCCGGTGCCGGAATGGCTGATCGGCGCGGACCAGGCGCGGCGTTACCGCGAGTCCTATCGCCGGGTCATCGCCCAGGGCGCGTCGGTAGTGGAAGACCGCGAACTGCTGCTGGCCGGCGAGCGGCTGATCATCTACCACTGGATGCTGCCGTACCGCGCGAGCGACGGCCGGGTGGCCGGGGTGATTGGCGGCTGGGTCGATATCTCCGAACGCCAGCAACTCTACGACGCCCTGCAACTGGCCAAGGACGAAGCCGAGGCGGCCAACCAGGCCAAGACCACGTTCCTGGCGACCATGAGCCATGAGATCCGCACGCCGACCAACGCCTTGCTGGGCATGCTCGAACTGGCCTTGCGCAAAGCCGAGGAGGGCGTGCTCGACCGTCTCGCCATCGAAGTGGCGTCTGGCGCCGCCCGGGGCCTGCTGGATCTGGTGGGCGACATCCTTGATATCACCCGTATCGAATCCGGGCACCTGGAGCTGGTGCCGCAGCAGGTCGACCTGTGCCGCGAGGTGGAAAGCACGGTGCGCATGTTCGAGGCCCAGGCCCGACAGAAACGCCTGCACCTGGCGCTGGACATGGACAGCCACTGTTCGGTGCAGGTGCTGGTCGATCCGGTGCGCTTCAAACAGGTGCTGTCCAACCTCATCAGCAATGCGATCAAGTTCACCCACGAAGGCGAGGTCTGCGTGACCCTGGCGCTGGACGTGGACCGTGAACGGGTCGGGCTGTGCCTGTCGGTGGAAGACACCGGCGTGGGTATTCCGCCAGACGAAATGGCCCTGCTGGGCAGCCCGTTTCGCCAGGCCAGCAACAACCAGCAGAGCGCCCGCTGCAGCTCGGGGCTGGGCTTGAGCATCAGCCACACGCTCTGCGCCATGATGGGCGGCGACATGTTGCTGGACAGCACCCTCGGCGTGGGCACCCGGGCGCGGATCAATCTTGACCTGCCGCGCCTGACACCGTCCGAGGCGGTACTGGCCAGCCTGCCGCAACTGCCCGCCCGCAGCGATGCGCCGCTGGATATCCTGGTGGTGGACGATTACCCGGCCAACCGCCTGCTGTTGCAGCAGCAACTGAGTTTTCTCGGCCACCGCGTAGTGACCGCGACCAACGGCGACGAAGGGCTGCGCACCTGGTTGCGACAGCGTTTCGATGTGCTGATCACTGATTGCAATATGCCGGGCCTCAACGGCTATGCCCTGGCGCGGGCGGTGCGCGAGGACGAGCGGCGCAAGGGCAAGGTCTCGATCCTGTTGCTCGGCTGCACCGCCAATGCCCAGCCCGAGGAGCGCAAGCGGTGTATCGAGGCCGGAATGGATGACTGCCTGTTCAAACCACTGAACCTGAAGGACCTCGCTGGCAAGCTGGTCTCGGGCGAGCCGGGCCTGGTGCCCGACGCCGGCGAAGGTGAGCTGAAACCGGGCAACGGGCTGGACCTGTCCAGCCTGCACAAGATCACCGGCGGCGATCCGACGGCGATCAAGGCCCTGTTGCAAGACTTGCTGACCAGCAACCGCGAAGACCTGGAAAAACTCGCCTACCTGCACGGCGAAGGTGACCTGGGCGGCCTCGCGGACCTGGTGCACCGGATCAAGGGCGGCGGCCGGATCATCAAGGCGCGCCGTTTGCTGCACGCCTGCGAAAACCTGGAAAAGGCCTGCCAGGACAGCGCGCCGGCGGAACGCATCGATCCGCTGGTGGACGACCTGCGTCAGGCCGTGACCGCGCTGACCCAGCGCCTGGAACTGTTTTGTCAGTCTTGAAGCGTCGGAGATTTCTGTCGAATGCTGGGAAGCCGCCTGATTCTTCCTGGCTGAACGGATAGGAATATGGGGCCTGGCCTATACGAGGGAAGCGGTTGTGCCTGCGAAGTCTTTGCGTGTCCTGATCCTTGAAAATCACTCTTTTCAGCGCGCCATCGCCGTGAAGATCCTTTGTCAACTCGGTTGCCGGGACGTCTTGGAAGCGTCCGCCGGCAGCGAAGCGATCACCTTGCTCGAGCGCATCGGCCGGGTCGATGTGGTGGTCTGCGATGTGCGCATGGAAGGTATGGACGGCCTCGAGTTTCTCCACCGCGCGGCGCACGCGTCGCTGATCGGCGGGGTGATCGTCAGCAGCGGGCTGCATTCCGAGGTGCGCCGGGCCATTACCCTGCTGGTCGCTCGCCTGGGCGTGGTGTTTCTCGGCGATGTCGGCAAGCCGCTGCACCTGGAGAGCATGCGTGACGCACTGGCGCGGGTGCGCACCTTGCCCGCGCACTCACTGGCCGCACCGGCCCAGGGGGTGGTGGTGACCGAAGCGGATATCCGCCGAGGGCTGTCGTACAAGGAGTTCGGCGCGCATTTCCTGCCGCGCTGTGATCTCGGCAACGGCGAAATCAAGGGCGTGGACGTGCGGGCGAGCTGGAAGCACCCGGTCCATGGCCTGCTGGCCGACAACCTGTTCATGCCCTTGGTGGAACGCGCCGGCCTGCTGGACGACATGCTGGTGGTGTTGCTGGAACAGGGCCTGGCCTTGCAGCGCGAACTCATGGCGCAGGGGCGGGTGCTGCGCCTGTGCTTTGCCCTGCGCTTGTCGCAGCTGTGTGGCCGCAGCCTGACCCGGCGGATCAAGTCGCTGATGCAGTTTCATCGCTCGGTGGGCCAGGGCATCGCCTTTGAATTGGCGTTCTGCAGCCCGCTGGAGACTTCGGCGATGCACCTGGAAAGCCTGACGCGCCTGCGCATGCTCGGTTGTGGCTTGTGCCTCGGTGAGTTCGGTAGCAATGGCGGGGCTTTCCAGCGCTTGTGCCAGCTGCCGTTCAATGAAATCAGGCTGGCCAGCCAGTTCATGCACGAACTGGAACACCAGCCCCGCCACCGCGCGGTGATCAGGAACAGTCTGGCCCTGGCCGGGTCGCTCGGCCTGGGCGTCACCGTCACCGGGGTGGAAAGCGCCGGCCAGCACCTGATCCTGATGGACATGGGCTGCGCGGTCGGCCAGGGCAGCTACTTCGCACCGGTGCTGGACCGTGAAGAACTGGTCCGGCGCCTCGGTCGGGGCACGCGCGGTTGCTGATGGACATGTTTATGACGGAAGGAGGTGTGGTGCGTCTGTACCGAATGCTAGCAATGTGCTACAAACTTTCGCTTTAACTTCAGGCTTTTAACCGCGCAAGGAAGGTGACCCCGTGACTGCCAATACCCTGATCGAAACCGTAAGTGCCGATTCCCTGACCACCCTGCTGCAAGACGCCGGTTGCCGGGTCAACCGCACCGAGCAAAACGCTGTGATTCAACTGCTCAGCGCCAGCCAGGGCGTCGGTTACGCCGTCCGTTTCGGTAACAGTGCCCCGGAAGAAGGACAATTCCTGGACTTCACCTACAGCTGTGCACTGCGCATCCAGGGTGAGCTGCCTGAAGGCCTGACCAACCTGTGGAACGCTTCGCGTCGTTTCTCCCGTCTGGCTCAACAGGGCGAGTTCCTGGTGCTGGAAAAAGACGTGATCGTTGCTGACGGCGTCAGCCTCAAGCACCTGCAAGGCTCCCTGGTGCTGTGGGACCGCCTGCTGCAAGAATTCGTCGTCTACCTGCGTGACTACAGCCGCAACCTCGCGGCCGCCGAGACTCCAGTGGAAAGCGCTTCGTGAGTCGCGGTCGCCTGTGGGCCGGCGCTGGTGCGCTGGCCGTGCTGACCGTTGCGGTCACCCTGGCCCTGCGTCCTGGCGACGATCTGGAGGCGGCCAGCCGCACTGTTCCGGAAACCGAAAGCGGTACCGCGCTGGCTCGCCTGGGTGACCAGCAGGTCAACGCCGAAGAGCTAAAGGCGCTGTTCGCCCAATTGCCGGAGCAGGCTCGCCTGCAACTGCGCAATGATCGTCCTGCGCTGGAAACCTGGATCCGTGCACGCCTGGCGGAAAAGGCCCTGTACCAGCAGGCCGAAGCCAAGGGCTGGTCGAAGCGTCCCGATGTGGAAGCCCAGACCCGCGCCGCGATCGAGCAGATCGTCCTGCGCAGCTACCTGAGCAGCGTGACCAAGGTGCCGGATGACTATCCGCCCGAGCAGGACCTGAAGCAGGCCTATGAGAACGGCAAGGCTTCGTTGCAGGTGCCGGCGCTGTACCGGGTCAGCCAGATCTACCTGGCCGTACCGGACGAGCAGGCCCTGGAGTCGGTGCGCAAGCAGGCTGAAAGCATCGCCAAGCGTGCCCAGGCTTCCGGCGCCGACTTTGCCAAACTGGCAGAGACCTACTCGCAGGACACCGGCAGTGCGAAGCAGGGCGGCGATATCGGTTTGCAACCGCTGACGCAGTTGCTGCCGGAAGTCCGTACCGCAGTGTCGAAGCTGAAGGTCGGCGCGGTCAGCGAACCGTTGCAAAGCCCGCTGGGCCTGCACATCGTCAAGCTGGTCGAACTGCAACCGGCGCGCGTCGCCACCTACGACGAAGTTCGCGGACAACTGCGTGACGCCCTGCGTGCGCAGCGTCAGGAACAGTTGGCCAAGAGCTACGTCGAAGGCATGTTCAACAGCGCCACCCTGAGCATTGACGGGGCTGTACTGAACAAGGTTATCGAAGCCGAGAAGTAATTGCCCTTCGCTAGCACGGCTATCACAGGCGGCTGGGATGTAGTGGCCGCCATGTGCTAGCCGGAGTGTCTTCAGCGCTGTTCAGATCGAGCGCCGCCCGCGCGGCGCATCGCGAGCAAGCTCGCTCCTACATCGGTTGCAAAGTACCTATGCCTGCAAGGCCATGGTTGGCCGCCTTGGTGGTTCGGCTTGATTTCGAGGCTGACGCCAATCCCACAGGCCATGGCGCGTTGCAACCGATGTAGGAGCGAGCTTGCTCGCGATGCGCCGCGCGGGCGGCGCTCGATCTCAAGGGCGCTGAAAACATACCGGCAGGCACATGACCGAAAGATCTGCAGACACCCATCCAGCAATCGGGCCTTCAACTCAAACGCCGACCACTGCTCCCGCCACCACATCCTCTGCCTGTAGCTGCCGCCGATACCGCGGCAACGCCATCGCCAGAAACCCCGCCGCCAACACCAGCAACGACACCGACGCCGCCAGCGCATAGCGCAGCGATTCGCCGCCCAGCGAGGCGACGAAGAAATCACTCAGCACGCCAATCACCAACGGCCCCAGGCCAACGCCCAACAGGGTCATGGACATGACGAAGATCGCCGTGGCCTGGGCCAGGCGCGTGGCCGGGAACAAATGGGTGATGGCCCCCAGGCACGGCGTCGCCCACCACACGCCGAAGAAACCGAACGCGCTGTAGAACAGGAACGCCTCGGGCACCGGGATGCTGCCGATATGAAAAGCGATGCCCTGCGGCCAGAGGAAATAGGCGAGGGCGAAGGGGATGCTCAGCAAGGTGCCGAGCAGCGGCACGCCGATCTGCCAGCCGACATCACGCCGGGCCAGACGGTCGGTGAGCAGGCCGCAGGCGAGGGTGCCGATGGTCGAGCCGGTGCCGCCAACCACCCCCACCAGGAAGCCGGCTTCCTGCATGTTCAAACCATGGGAGCGGATCAGGAAACTCGGGCTCCAGGTGCCGATGGCATAACCGGCGATCGCCGCCGTGCCACCGGTCAGCACCAGCCAGAAGAATGACGGCATGCGGAACAATTCCACCAGGGTCTTGGCCCAGCCATCCTGCGGCGCCGCCGTGGACTGGCGGATCACCGCGGGCTTGGGTGCACGCACGGTCAGCAACAGGACCAGGCCGAGCAGGATGCCCGGTGCGCCGATCAGCAAGAACGCATAGCGCCAGCCGTGGTGCTGGGCAATCCAGCCGCCGAGGCCGAGGCCGACGATCGCGCCCAGGCTCGAACCCAGCATCAGCACCGACAGCGCTGTGGAGCGGCGGTTGGCCGGGTACAGGTCGGAGACCATCGCCACCGACGGCGCGGTGCCGCCGGCTTCGCCCACCGCCACGCCGACGCGGGCCAGCACCAGGGTGAGGAAGTTGCCGGCCATGCCGCAGAGCATGGTCATCAGGCTCCAGGCCATGCAACTGAAGGCGATCACCGGCTTGCGCCCGATGCGGTCCGAGAGCCGTCCCAGCGGGAAGCCGAAGACGGTGTAGAACACCGCGAACGTGACCCCTGAAAGCAGGCCGATGCCGGTGTCGGAAATGCCGAATTCGAGCTTCACCGGCTCGATCAGGATCGCCATCAACTGGCGGTCGATGTAGTTGAAGACGTAGATGCTGGCGAGCACCAGAAGCGCGTAGTGCGTGCGCCAGGTGACGGGATTGGGTGGGTTCACTGCGCTGCTCCGGTTCTTGTTATATCGAGCTGGATCGTCGGCGCATCCCGCACCTCTTTCATCGTCCGTTCAGACCATTTTTCCTGCGCTTTTCAAGGCGCTGCCGACCTTACCTGAAGCCGCGAAACTAGTCTTGTCGGACGATGTTTCAGCCTCGCCGCGGATCAATCATGCAGCCCATCTCCGGGGTTGCGGCAATGCGCCAAGCGGCCCGTCAGCCCCGGACACAACAAGAAGTTAAGGAGCTGACATGAGCATCTTGTTCGAGCCGGTGCGCCTGGGCGAACTGCAACTGGCCAACCGTATCGTCATGGCCCCGATGACCCGCAGCCGCGCCGACGCGCAGGCCGTTGCCACCGCCGACATGGTCGAGTACTACCGCCAGCGGGCCAGCGCCGGGCTGATCGTCGCCGAAGGCACCGCGCCGTCGGCCAGTGGCCTGGGCTATTGCCGCACCCCGGCGATCTACACCGCCGAACAGATCGCCGCCTGGCGCCAGGTGACCCGCGCCGTGCACGAGGAGGGCGGGCGCATCGTCCTGCAACTGATGCACGTCGGCCGCGCCGCCAGCCGTTACAACAAGCCGGCCGGGGCGGCCACCGTGGCGCCCTCGGCGCTGCGCGCTAACACCCAGGTGTTCACCGACGCGGTGGGCATGGCCGACACCGAGCAGCCCGAAGCCCTGAGCATCGAAGGCATCGCCGCGGTGATCGCCGAGTACCGCCAGGCCGCGCTGAATGCCCGCGAGGCCGGCTTCGACGGCGTCGAATTGCATTGCACCAGCGGCTACCTGCCGATGCAGTTCCTCGCCTCGGGCAGCAACCAGCGCACCGACGCCTACGGCGGCAGCGCGGAAAATCGCGTGCGGTTCGTCGCTGAAACCGTGCAGGCGATGGCCGATGCCATTGGTGTCGGGCGGGTCGCCGTGCGGTTCTGCCCGGGCAATCCCTACAACGACATCCAGGACGACGACCCCGCCGCCACCGCGATTGCCCTGTGCACCGCGCTGGCGCCGCTGGAGCTGGCCTACCTGCATGTGATGCGTTCGCCGCTCGGCAACCTCGATGCCTTCGCCCTGGCCCGTGCCCACGGCAATCAGCGGCTGATCCTCAATGACGGTTTCGACGGCGCCTCGGCCCGCGTCGCGCTGGACGCGGGCGAGGGTGTGGCGGTGTCGTTCGGTCGGCATTTCATCGCCAACCCGGACCTGGTCGAGCGCCTGCGCCACGGCCAGCCACTGGCCGCCTTCGACCGCAAGACCCTCTACACCGCCGGCCCACGGGGCTACACCGATTACCCCGCGCTCAGCCTGGCGGCGGAGGTGACCCCATGACCCTGCCATCGTCCGGCCTGCCGTCCAGCGTCGTGGTGCCCCGCGAGCAGACCCAGGCCATCCTCGACCGGCGCGGCGCGGCGGCCGCGCAGATCAAGCCGGCGGACCACTACACCCTGGCCGATCGCCTGGAGCAACAAGCCGCGCGCTTCGCCGAGCGGCCCTTTCTGATCTACGGCGAGCAGACCCTGAGCTACGCCGAAGTGGACGCCCGCGCCAACCAGATGGCCCACACCTTCTACGCCAAGGGCCTGCGCGCCGGCGACGTCTGCGCCATGGTCATGGAGAACCGCCCGGCGTTCTTCTGCACCTGGTTCGGCCTGGTCAAGCTGGGTGTGGTGGTGGCTTTCATCAATACCCAGGTCAACGGCCGGCCGCTGTTGCACGCACTGGAAACCACCGCGGCCAAAGCCCTGGTGATCGGCGAAGAATGCCTGGGCAACGTGCTCGCCACCGAGGGCCTGCCGACGCTGGCCTACTGGCTGGTGGGCGACGAGGAAAACCGCTGGGCGGGCGATCTGCCCGGCTTTATCGACCGCCAGTTCGCCACGCGCCTGGACAGCGCGCCGCGCAGCGCCTTCCCGCGGGATATCCGCGCGGCGGTCGAAGCGCAGGCGCCGACCTTGCTGATCTTCACCTCCGGCACCACCGGCCTGCCCAAGGCGGCGCGCTACAGCCATATGCGCTGGATGTCCTCGGGGGATGTGATGGAAGTCACCCTGGCGGCGACCTGCGACGACGTTTTCTACTGCTGCCTGCCGCTGTACCACGGCGCCGCCGCCACCTCGGTAACCTCCACCGCGCTGCGCGCCGGCGCCAGCATCGTGGTGCGGCGCAAGTTCAGCGTCAGCGAGTTCTGGCGCGATGTGGTGCGCCACAACATCAGCGTGTTCCAGTACATCGGCGAAATCTGCCGCTACCTGCTCAACCGCCCGGAACAACCCGGCGAGCGGGACCACAACCTGCGCTGCATGCTCGGCGCCGGCCTGACCCCGGAGTCCTGGCAGCGCTGGATCGAGCGCTTCGGCCCGGTCCAGGTGTTCGAAGGCTGGGGCGCCACCGAGGCCAACACCGCGCTGATCAACGTCGACAACTACGTCGGCGCCTGCGGCCGGGTTCCCGATTGGACACGCACCAACCTGCGGCTGATCCGCTTCGACGTGGAAAACGACTGCCATCCGCGGGATGAAAACGGCTTCTATCAGGTCTGCGAAGTGGGCGAGGTGGGCGAGGCCATGGGCTTTATCGTCAACCACCCGGAGATCGGCGGCGGGCGCTTCGAGGGCTACACCTCGGCCGACGCCACCGAGAGCAAGATCCGCCGCAATGTGCTGCGCGAAGGCGATGCCTGGTGGAGCTCGGGCGACCTGCTGCGCCAGGACGCCGATGGCTACTGCTACTTCGTCGACCGCATCGGCGACACCTTCCGCTGGAAGAGCGAGAACGTCTCGACCCAGGAAGTAGCCGACGCGCTGGGCGACCTGCCGGGACTGGAACTGATCAATATCTACGGCGTGCAGGTGCCGGGCCACGAAGGCCGCGCCGGCATGGCGGCGGTGCTGATGCAGGCGGGCGAGGTGTTCGATCCGCAGGCGCTGTATGCCCTGAGCGAAGAGCGTCTGCCGCGCTACGCCGCGCCGCTGTTCGTGCGGGTCAGCGCGGCGGCGGACCTGACCAGCACTTTCAAGCTGCGCAAGGTCGATCTGCAACGCCAGGGTTATTGCCCGGACGCCTGCCGCGATCCGCTGTACATCCGTGACGAGCAGTCCGGCACTTACCAGCCGTATTCGCGGGCCTTGCTGCAGCGCCTGGAACTGGCACCGTTCGTGGTCGCCGACCATGGCTGACCTCGACCACAACGGCCACGAACTGCGCGATGGCCTGCGCTACCCCTGGCCCGAAGCGCCGGCTGGCGGCGAGGTGCGCCAGGTGGCGGACGGCGTGTTCTGGCTGCGCATGCCGCTGCCGTTTCGCCTCGACCACATCAACCTCTACCTGCTGCGTGACGGCGACGGCTGGGTGGCGGTGGACACCGGGATGAACACCGAGCAGACCCGCGAAGTCTGGGAGCAGGTGTTCAGCGGGCTGTGCGCCGGCCAGCCGCTGCGGGCGGTGGTGTGCACCCATTTCCATTCCGACCACGCCGGTGTCGCCGGCTGGCTGGCCGAGCGCTTTCGTTGCCCGGTGTACATGACCGAGGCCGAGTACCAGTCGCTGTACGTGAAGGTGCCGAGCGGCGCCGAGCCGGGCTGGGACTTCCTCGCGCACTACGCCCGGGCCGGCTTCAACGCCGAACAGGCCGGCGACATGTACCGGACCATCCAGAACGGCCATTTCCGCCCGCTGCACTTCAACAGTTACCGGCGCCTGCGCGAGGGTGATCGCCTGCGCATCGGTGGCCGCGCGTGGCGGGTAGTGGTGGGGCGCGGCCATTCGCCGGAGCACGCCTGCCTGTACGCCGAAGACGACGGGTTGCTGATTTCCGGCGATCAGGTGCTGCCGCGCATCACCTCGACGGTGGGCGTGCACGCCACCGAGCCGGACGCCGATCCGCTGCGCGACTGGCTGGCCTCCATCGATCACCTGCGCGACGTCCCCGACAGCGTGCTGGTGTTGCCGGCCCACGAACGTCCGTTCTTCAACCTGCATGCACGCCTGGACCAGTTGGCGGCCCATCACCGGGCCCACCTGGCGCTGCTGTTGGCCACCTGCGACGAGCCGCGCAGCGCGCTCGAGCTGATGGCCGTGCTGTTCCCGAAGCTGTCCGGTCGTTTCGACGAACTGATGGCGCTGGGCGAAACGTTGGCCCATGCCAACTACCTCATGGCCGAAGGGTCGCTGTCGCGGGCGGAACACGGCGGGCTCTACCGCTACCGACGGCGCGATCCCGACGCACCCGCCACCGATCCGCCCGACGTGTTGTGAGCGTCCGGCACGGCGGCAATGTTGCTCAAACCCGGCAACCCGACGGTTGCCACACAGGAGAGTCAGTGTGATCGATAAAAACAACAATAATGCGCCTGGCCTTGGCTCACGCGGGGGCCAGGTCACCTGCCTGGCGGCGGCCATTGCCCTGGCATCGACGCAGGCCTTGGCCGGCGAGACCATCGAGTTCGACAACGGCGCCACCATCGACTGGTCGGTGACCACCAGCTACGGCGTCGGGGTGCGCCTGGGCGAGCAGAGCAGGCGGTTGATGGGCGTCAACGCCGACGACGCCAACCGCAACTTCGACCGTGGCGCCCTGACCACCAACCGCATCGGCGCCCTCGGCGAGATGATCCTGCGCAAGGACAACTACGGCGCGGTGGTGCGCGCCAGCACCTTCTACGACGACGTCTATCACAAGAGCAACGACAACGACTCGCCGGCCACCGTGAACAAGAGCGGCGACCACGACGAATTCACCAGCGACACCCGCTACTACAGCGGCGGCCGCACCCGCCTGCTGGATGCCTACGTGTTCGGCGGCTGGCGCTTCGACAACGACACCATGCTCGACGTCAAGGCCGGGCGGCATATCGAGTCCTGGGGCGAAAGCCTGTACTACCCCGGCGTCAACGGCGTGCAGAACCCGTCCGACGCGGTCAAGGCCGCGCAGCCCGGGGTCGAGGTCAAGGAAGTGCTGCTGCCGGTGGGGCAGGTTTCGGCGTCGTTCCGCCTCAACCCGCAAATCACCTTCGGCGCCTATGTGCAGTACGAATGGAAGGGCACCGAACTGCCGCCGGTGGGCAGCTACCTGTCGAGCAGCGACGTGATTGGCCCGGGCCGCGAATTCCTTTACAGCGGCACCAGCAAGATCGCTTATCGCGGCACCGACGAACCGCGCGACAGCGGCCAGTGGGGCGTGCAGGTGCGCTTCCGGCCGGTGCCGGCGATCGAGATGTCGCTGTTCCACGTCAACTACCACGACAAGAACCCGGCCACCGCCCTGGTGGGCTATGACCCGGTGCCGGTGGGGGGTGGCCTCTATGCCTTTGCCGCCAACGGCTACAAGGTCAAGTACTTCGAGGACATCAAGCTCACCGGTATCAGCGCTTCGACCAAGCTCGGCGAGTACCAGATCGGTGGCGAATGGTCGTACCGCGACGGCGCGCCGGTGATGGTCAACACCGGTCTTGGGCCGGTGCCGACCCGCGGCAAGGGCCAGCAGATGCAACTGTCGGCGATGCGCGTGCTGGGCGACCGGCCCTGGGCCAGCCAGACCACGCTGACCGCCGAAGTCGTTCATGTACGGGTGGACAGCGTCGATGACGCTTCCGCCGCGCCCAACCTGCAAGGCGTCAACCTGTTGCCGTCGCTCGGCGGCATGGTGGGGAATTCCGATGACTACACCTACAAGACTTCATCCGCCTGGCGCAGCCGCGACTCCAGCGCCTACACCCTGGGCGCATCGTTCAGTTATCCGGGGGTTTTCCAGGGCTGGGATCTGGAAGTGCCAGTGCGCTTCTCCAACGTGTTCAGCGGCTCGACACCCATGGCCGGCAGCATCTCCGGCGTGCAGGGCGACCGACGCCTGAGCGTAGGCACCACGTTCAAGTACCTGGGCAACCTCGAAGTCGGCCTCAACTACACCGGCTACCTGGGTTCGGCGGACCCGGTCAAGCGTCCGTTCGCCGACCGCGACTACGCCACGTTCTCGATGAAATACAGCTTCTGAGTCGCACGCGGCCCGGGCGGCCTGCGCTGGCCCGGGCTTTCACCATCATCGACACAACAACCGGGCCACAGGCCCGGACGGGGAGGGACTATGGGCCTCAAAGGGCACGCGGCCATCGTTGGCACCGCGCAATACAAGCCGGAGAAGTACGCCACCGCGCCGAAGATGTTTCACCTGGAGCAGGTCGCCGACCTGGCCGCCCGCGCCTTGCGCGACGCCGGGCTCAAGGCCGAGGACCTGGACGGGCTGGTGATCAATGGCCCGCAGTTTCATGAGGCGTCGGTGTTCGTCCCGGCCATGGCCGCCGAGTACCTGGGTCTGCGCCTGAACTTTGCCGAAGTGGTGGACCTGGGCGGCTGCACCTCGGTGGGCATGGTCTGGCGCGCCGCCGCCGCCATCGAACTGGGCCTGTGCCAGGCCGTGCTGTGCGTGCTGCCGGCGCGCATGGCGCCGTTCGGCCCGGACGAAGACCCGAGCTGGATGGCCCGGGCCATGCGCTTCGGCGGTCACAGCACGGCGTTTGGCGCGCCGGAAGCCGAGTTCGATCTGCCTTACGGGCACATGGGCCAGAACACCGGCTACGCGATGATCGCCCAGCGCTACGCGGCGCAGTACGGCTACGACCCGGTGGCCCTGGCGAAAATCGCCGTGGACCAGCGCACCAACGCCCAGGCCAACCCGGAGGCGATGTTCTACGGCCAGCCGCTGACCATCGAGCAGGTGCTGGCCAGCCGCATGGTCGCCGACCCGCTGCACGTCCTCGAAATCGTCATGCCGGTGGCGGGTGGCGCGGCGATGATCATCGCCTCGAAGGAAGTCGCGGCCCGTTCGCGCAAGCGCCCGGCCTTCGTCACCGGTTTCGGCGAGCACCTGGCGTTCAAGTCGCCGTCCTATGCCGCGGACATGATCCACACGCCGATCGGCCCGGCGTCCCAGCGCGCCTTCGCCATGGCCGGGCTCAAGCCGGCGGACGTCGACGCCGCGCAAATCTATGACTGCTACACCATCACCGCCTTGCTGACCCTGGAAGACGCCGGTTTCTGCGGCAAGGGCGAGGGCATGGCCTTTGTCCGCGAGCACGACCTGACCTGGCGCGGCGATTTCCCGATGAACACCCATGGCGGCCAGCTCAGCTTCGGCCAGGCCGGGTCCGCGGGCGGTATGTCGCAGGTGATCGAGGCGGTGACGCAGATTGCCGGCACGGCGGGCGAGCGTCAGCTCAACGGCTGCGACACCGTCTATGTCTCCGGCACCGGCGGCGTGATGAGCGAGCAGGGCGCATTGATACTTCAGGGAGCATAAGAGCATGTCCAACAACAAACCGATGCCCGTTGCCACGGAGATTTCCGCGCCGTTCTGGGAAGGGATCAAGGCCCGCCGCCTGCTGATCCAACAGTGCAACGCCTGTTCGCACTGGGTGTTTTACCCGCGCCGGCATTGCCCGTCGTGCCTGGCCCACGACCTGGCCTGGCGTGAAGTGCCGGGCCGGGCAACGTTGTACAGCTACACCCTGACACGCATCCCGACCCTGCCGGACTTCGCCGATGAAATGCCGCAGAAACTGGCGGTGGTCGAACTGGCCGAAGGCGTGCGGATCAACAGCAACCTGGTGGGCCTGGACGAAGACGAGATCCACATCGGCATGGCCTTGCAGCCGGTGTTCGCCGAAGTCGACGGCAAGGGCAACCGCCTGCTGCGCTTTACCGGCCTGGACAAGGACGCCGCCGCGCTGGAGCCGCTGCCGGGCCTGGAACCCGAGCCGCAACCGGCCGAGGATACGGCGCCGGTGCGCAAGATCGACTTCAACGATGCCGCCGCCTTGCAGTCACTGGTCAGCGACAGCTTCAGCGACTGGAGCAACGTGATCGTCGTCGACCAGGCGCTGATCGACGCCTTTGCCCAACTGTCCGGCGATGACTACTGGATTCACACCGACCCCGAGCGGGCGCGCCTGCAAAGCCCGTTCGGCGGCACCATCGCCCACGGTGCGCTGGTGCAGGTGCTGCAATCGCGAATGAAACTGGCATTGGGCTTCGAGATCACCGGCTTCGGCACCCAGATCAACTACGGCTCCGACCGCCTGCGCTTCCCCGCGCCGGTGCCGGCGGGTGCGCGCATTCATGCGCGGGCGCGGGTCAAGAGCGTGGAACTGCTCGGGCGCGGCACGCAACTGACGCTGGAGATCAATATCCATGTGCTGGGGCAGGAGCGGCCTTCGGTGATCAATGATCTGGTGATTTTGTACCGGGCCTGAACGGGGTTGGATGCTCTGATGACGCCGCACGCCGCGGCGTCTGGACTTGCGCGCAGGTGTAGGAGCGAGCTTGCTCGCGATAAGGTTGGGTGTTGGCGTCGTGGGCTTATCCATTCAATGGGGAGACGCTGAGGACGCCATCGCCGGCAAGCCGGCTCCCACAGGGTTCGTGTGGCGCACCTGATATTTCTGTCAGTTGCGCCAACAACGGCGCGGTGCTGGGATGGCGCATGATTCGCCCCCGCAGGAGCACCGTCCATGGCCTCTGTTAATCCGGAACTGTTCCACAAGCATGTTTCCATTAACCCGCAGACCGGCCAGGGCATGTTCTCTTTGCCGATCGCCGATCTGTATGCGGATGAAGGGCTGAGTACGCCTTACAAATTAAGCGTGTTCTGCAGCCTGGACAGGCCTTTTTTGCAACTGGTGCCATCGGGGAAGATGCGTGGGGCGTTATTGGAAGGATTGCCGCTCAGTGATGGGCGTTTGATCAGTCAGGAGCTGACCTGGGGCGAGAATGACTTCGGTGATATCGGCATTACCTACACGCGCTTCAATCATCTGATCCGCGTGTCTCACAAGGGCGGCGGGGGGGAGGTGTTTTCCAGGTTCGGGGAAAACATCGCCGAGGTGGTGTTGACCCGGTTCAGCGCTCCTGGCGGCAAGTCCTTGAACTTTGAGTGGACCTACGATGACAAGGTCTATGAACGAAAAGATGGCTGTGCGCGACTGCATTCCATTGATGCGGGTGATCGATGCTTGCTCAAGGTCAAGGGCGAGCACTGCCGTCGGGTAGAAGTGAGGGTGTTAAAAGCGGGCAAGTACCAACGTACTTCAAAGGACGCTCAAATCTTCGAAGCGTTTGTAGTGTTCCCCGGTACGCCTGAGCAAGTTACCTATACCTTCAAGGAAACCGAGCGCAAGGGGCACGACCCGATTGTCACCTTCGAGGTCGAGGGCTGCGGCATCCTGGGCAAGACGGTCTATCGGCTTGAAACCACCGACGGCAAGCTCTGCAAGATCGACGTCTGCCGGCAGCACAGCATTGCCGGTGCGAAAGTAGGCGATGCGCCTGTGGTGGAGAGCTCTACCCACACGGAAACCTTGCTCTTCGACGGGGATAAAGTCAGCAGCTACAGCCTTTCACCCGGGGCCGGGGTCGATACCTTTGTTGAAACCTATGAATACAGTGACGACAAAACCACGATGACTTGCCGTCAGGTCAGCGCGGGCGATGACGTGGCCGAGGGCACGGTGCTCAGTATCCGCGAGTGCCTCTTCGAGGAAGGGCGCCAGGTTGCCGAATCGGTGGTCGCCAACGGCATCAAGGTCACTCGGGAACAACACGTCACGCTGGACCAGAAAAATGCGCTGGCCATGGTCAAATCCACCCGGGCCGTCGATGGGGTAACGGTCGATGAGGAAACCCTGGAATACGATCCGAGCGGCAATCTGGTGTCCAGAACCCGGGGTGACACGGTCACCGAATGGACGTACTACAACAATTACAAGAAGTACCGGGTAGAAGAAAAAGCTACAAAATTCGAGGACACGAGCTTCTTCGGTCTGTTCTTCAAGGCCTTCGACTATCTGAATCCGATTGGTTGGGGAATGCATGCTTTCGCCTCGCAGGGGTTTACCTGGGGCACGATCATCGACAGTGAAGTAAGCATGAGTTACGCGGCCAATGATTACGCCAAAGAAGCGTTTCAGTTGCCGGTGGCACTCAACTACCCAGGCGATATGAGTGGCGGTTGCACGCATGTCGAATCAATGTTCGTTTACCGCAAGGATGGCAAAAAGAAACGGGCCCTGAGCCTGACTTACTATGGTTACCAAACCCTTGGCGCGGGGCTTGTTCCCGTACAGAAACTCACGGTGTTGCAGCCGTCGTGCGAAGAAGTCGATGTGTCCGCTCAGCAACTTGAAGTCGCCAATGCCGCCGCCAGGGAGTTGCTGGAGAGTTTCAAAAAGCAGAAAGCAGACGATGACCTTGCCGCCCTGAAAAAGAGCCTGGTCGCGCAAAGCAAGGAAAATGCCCGAGGGTTCAAGCTGCTAAAGCCCTGGACCAACGGCGGCATGCTGTTGGAAACACTGGAGTACCAGAGCGATACCAAGAAACCGGGCTATGGACTGATTACCCAGAAAACCCGGCGTCAACTCGACGCCGAGGGTGCGCCGAAAGGCCGCGACGGCGTTGTCTCCACCTTCGACTACCGGGTGGAGCCTTCGCAGGACGGCAGCGGCGATGCGCTGTGCATTGACACCACGGTTTCAGGCCGACGCACTTCGGCGTCAACCAGCCCCGAGGTCCATTCGTCCCAGCGCCGCTCCATCTACAGCGGGCGCCGGCAGTGGGCCAAGGACTGTGACGGAATCGAGACCGCCTACCGATACGACGAGCAGGGCAGGTTGGTCGCCCAGGAGGTGACGCTGCCGGACGGCACGCGCACTGACCGGCTGTTTCAGTGGACCGCGCTCAAGGGCGGGCTGTACCAGTGTGAAACCCACAGCACCGACGCAACCCGGCGAACCCGGGTCATCAAGGATGTGCTCGGCCGTGAGCGCGAGCGCTGGGTCAGTCCGGATGGCGTTGCCTGGCTGCAAACCAGCAGCACCAAATATCACCCCAGTGGCCGGCGGGCCAGCCGTTGTGATGACGATTACGACAGCAGCCACAACAAGTGCATGACCCGGGAAACACACTGGAGCGACGCCGACCCCCAGAGCAGCCGCACGGTCACTCATGTCCTCAAGGATGCCGACGGCAAGGAACTGGACCGCAAGAGCCAGACGCTGACCATCGGCGCCGACAGTGAAACCCTGACCCAAGGTAGTTTTCAGGTACAGCGCCAGTACGGGCAGCACGGTGCGCTGAAGGAAACCTTTGGCACGCCCGGAAAAGACCGGCTGCTGGTTCACCGCTCCTGCAACGCGGCCGGGCAACCGGGATTGGTCAAATTCCTGAAGCTGGATAAGGACGACAGGCAAACCGAGCTGGACAGCCTTTTGTTCAGCTACGACGCCTATGGCCAACTCGAAAAACTGACGTCCACCTTCGCGGGTGCGTCTGCCTACACCTATGACTCGATGGGGCGCGTGCTCACGGCCACCACCGAGGGGATTGAAATCAGCCGGACGTACACCAACGTCACCGCCAATGACGTGGACATCCATGTTCAGGATATCGGCGCCGGAACGGAGCGCCGGCTTGTCGGCCGTCAGAGCGCGGATGGCCTGGGCGCCGTTTATTCGCAGCGCGTCTGGGGCCAGGTGAAGACGCTCGACGCGGCTCAGAACGATGAGACTGTGCCGCCAACCCTGGCGGGCTACGAAAGCAGCAACAGCGGCTTCACCTGCAGCGAGCGGATAGTCGCTCCACAGGGCACCTGCGAATCCATTTCCCGCTACAGCCTGCGCGGCAACCTTATCGGGTTCGAGGGCCTGGAAGGCGGGGCAACGCGCTATCAATACGACGCCTTGGGCCGCATCACCCGGTCCAGCAACGCGCGCTGCGAATCGACGTTCGCCTATACCGACAGCGGCCTGCTGGCAAAAGAAACCATCAAGGCGCTGAACCCCGACGTCAGCATGACCGTGACCTACCAGTACAACGAAAGCGGCCATGAGACCAGTCGCACCTTCGCCTGTGACGGCCTTGATACCCATGTGATCGAGCGCACGGTGCTGGGCGACGGTCGCCTGCAAAAGAGCAGCTTGAACGTCAAAGGCAAGGCCAGGCGTAGCGACAGCTACGAATACGATGGGCTCAAACGGCTGAAAAGCTGGTCATGCTCCGGCCCCGGCGCAAGCAACGGCGAGGGCGAGCGTTGCGTCCGGCAGGTCTTCACCTATTGCCCGTTGGGTAATGTGCTGTCCCGGGCAGATGACTGCTACAGCGGCAACACCCGCCCTGACGCCTGCACGACCCGCACCCTCGAATACTGCTACGGAAAACTCGAGGAACTCACCGCGTCGAACAACGGCCCGACAGAACACGACCCGTTCGGCAAGGTGACCCGGCAGGCTGACCGGCGCTTCACCTATCACGGCAATGGCCAGGTCGACACCTGTTCTGTCGAGGGCGAGGCGGATTATGTGTTTGCCTACGACGATCTCGGCCGGACCCGCGGCGCACGCCAGGGTGAATGGAGCGAGCACTACCATTACCGCAACGAGCGGATTTACGCGCTGGTCCAGCGCGACGGCAAAAGCAGCCAGGGTTTCAGTGAGCGCCGGTTCGTGCTGCTGAACGACAGCCCGAGTTGCTATCTACAGGACCGCGTTGTGTTCAGCGCTGCGGGTGACCCTTCGCGAACCCGTTCTTTCGAGCTGCGCGACGCCGCCGGCAGTGTTTTCGCGAGCATCGACCTGAGCGACAAGCACGTCACGTACTTCACCTACACGCCTTACGGTTATCGCAAAGCCGACTCGCGCGCCGTAACCTGGCTCGGCTTCAAAGGCGAGCCGCTCAATGCCCTGGGGCTCTATCACCTGGGCAACGGCTACCGCCTGTACGACCCGCAACTGCAACGTTTCCAGGCCGCCGATAGCTGGAGCCCGTTTGGCGCAGGAGGACTCTCACGGTTCAGTTACTGCGACGCGGACCCGGTCAACAACCATGACTACAACGGGCACACGGTGGTTGCGCAATACAGTCGCCATGGCGGGATGCCCTTGATCCATGCCCGTGAGTTCAGTCTGGTACTGACCGGCCTGGGCGCGATGCTGGCACCCTTGTCGGCCGGAGGCTCACTGGCCTTTTCCATCGCGGTGACGGGCGCTTCCGCGGCGTCATTCTATTTCGACCTGGCGTCGATCCTGTTGCAGGACAGCGATCCGAAATTATCCAAGGCCCTGGGAACCGCGGGGCTTGCGTTCGGGCTCGCGTGCATCACGGCCGGTATCGTCAAACCCGTTGTGGGGCTCGCTGCGCATGCGGTGTCCCACGGCACGAACTCGATTGCGCGTGCCGCGCAGGCCCTGAGCAATAAATCGCTGGCGCTCTCCGGGCGCTATATGCGCCTGCACACCTCGGCACTTGGCAAATCCGCGCTGGGTGCAGCGCAGCGTTGGCAAGACGTTGCCAAGGCGTCGGACTACCTCTACCGGGGCATGGGCCCGATTTCTCATCGGGCCCATGCCACCTTTATGAAGCGAGTGCTTGAAAGGGGCTCTACCATGCCGTTGGCCCTATCACGCGCCGATGACGCGCTTCGCTACTGGACCCAGATCCAGGATTTCCAGATTATTGCCGCGACTGACAGTTTCAGTCATTGGTTGAGCGGGGACATGGATATCGATGGGGACGTGGAACTGGATGAGTTCGACGACGAGGATCCCTTTGAACACCCGGAGTTAGAACCGGCAGCGCTTTATCGAAACTTCCAATAAAGCCGCTAGCAGGTTTTTTTAAGGCCACAACTGATAATTCTGTCAGTTGTGGCCTTTTTGCGGCGGTGGTGGAATGGGTGAGGCGTAGTGCCATTCCTTTCAGGAGCACCGTTCATGTCTTCCAATCCGAATCTTTTCGAGAAACATATCTCGATCAATCCACAGACTGGTCAGGGTAGATTTTCAATCCCCATTGCTGGTCTTTATGCGGATGAAGGGCTGAGCGTACCGTTAAACTTGAGTTTGTTTTGTAGCTTGGAGGCCCCCTGCATTACGCTCCTGCCTGCTGGTGTTTTAAGCAAGATATCCGGTGCCAGGGATGATGAAGTCCTGCATATACTGGACTTGCCCATTCGTGACGGGCGCTTGATTACCACGAGTATTAGTGCGAAGAGCGAGAAGGATTTTGGTGATTTTACACTGTCGGCCGGGCCCATTCACCATGCTGTGAATGGTGTTTTTTGTGATATCTACGTGCGTCATGAAGACGGTGGCAAGGAGCATCACGTTTATTCGAGTAGAGGTGGGCTGTTGTTGGCGTACTCTGCCCCTACGGGGAAATCATTAAAGCTAGATTGGGACACCGATATTGACGAGGTTTCTTTTTTTGATCCGGGGTCCAGATTACGTTCAATTTGTGCGGGTGATCGATGCCTGTTAAAAACTGAAGCAGCACCGCGAAATGACCGGAATATCTATAAATCTAGGGAGAGTTTGATTTTCAAACGACTCATCGTGTTTCCGGATACCCATGAACAAGTGACGTATGAGTTGGAGGCGCATGATAACTTCAGGGTGGGCGGCATTGAGTTCAAGGTCACGGTCACGGGGTGCGGAATCCTGGGCAAGAAAATATACCGGAGCACTCTCGTCGACGGTAAATTAAGCCGCATCGATATCATCACGGAGCACATGATTGCCGGGGCCAAGGAAGGTGACGCTCCGCAGTTAGACACGTCCACCCATACCGAGTCCGTGACCTACGCAGGCGATAAAGTCAGTGAATATAAAGTTTCACCTGGCGCGGGCGTCGATCCTCTTGTTGAAGCGTATGAGTACACGGCCGACAAGACGACCATTACCTGTCGCCAAATGAAAAAGGGTGATGAAGACGCTGTTGTGCTCTGCACTCGTGAATACCAGTACAAGGACGGCCGGCAGGTGTCGGAGACGGTCATTGCCAATGGCGTGGCTGTCACTCAGGAGCAAGAGGTCAAGGTGGACGATAAGCGTGCCGTGGCCACGGTGAAATCCACCAAGAAAATTGATGGGGTCACGGTCGATGAGGTGACACTGGAATATGACCCCAGCGGTAACCTGGTGTCGAGAACACAGGGTGACACGGTTACTGAATGGACCTATTTCAATAACTACAAAAAATACACCGTGACGGAGAAAAAAGTCGGCTACACCAACACCAGTTTCTTCGGCATCCTCTTGGCGCCCCTCGACTATTTGAACCCGATCGGCTGGGGAGCCCTCGCATTCGGTTCATCCGGGTTTACCTGGGGTACCCGCATAGAAACAACCGTCAGCATGAGTCATGCGGCCAATGACTATGCCCGGAATGCATTCAATCTGCCTGTGGATATCAAATACCCAGGTGATGAAAGTGGCGGATGCACGCACGTTGAGTCTGAGCTGGTCTATCGCAAAGAGGGTGAAAACAAATATTCCTTGAGCCTGGCTTTTTATGGCTATAAAACCCTGGACAAAGGCCCCTTGGGCGTGATGGTCGTGCCGGAGATAAAATTGACGGTATTACGGCCGGCCTACACCGAGGTCGATGTTTCCGCGTTGCAGTTGGCGGTGGCCAGAGAGGCGGCCAAGGCACTGCTGGACAGCCTGAAAAAACAAGACGGGGAAAAAGCCAAGAAAACGTTGGCTGATCTGGAGAAAAGCCTGGACTTTCAGAGCAAGCAAAATGCGCGAGGGTTCAAGTTGGACGCTGTCGAGTCGACATTCGCAATATGTAGAGAAACATTGAAGTATCAAACCGACAGTAACTTGCCAGGCTTTGGCCTGGTCAGTCAAAAGGACATGGCGTGGCTCACGTCTGAAGGGGTAAAGGAGAGAAGGTCTGGGGTTACGACCACCTTTTCTTATAAAGTTGAGTCTGCCGCGGACGGGGGCGACGATGAATTCCTTACCGAAATTGTTGTTCAGCCCCAATGCAACTCCTCGCGGGCCGAGCCCGTTAAGGAGATTCACACGTCTTGTCGTAGTTCCATTTACACCGGGCGTTTGCATGGGTCGAAAAACGGCGAGAACGTCGAGACGTCTTACGAATATGACAAACAGGGAAGGCTGACGGCGCAGAAGGTGACGTTAGCGGACGGCACAACCACTGAACGGCTGCATGAGTGGACTGCGCTCAAAGGCGGACTGTATCAATGTGAAACCCACGAGGGCGGGACTGGCGTACGAACCCGGGTGGTCAGGGATACGCTGAACCGGGAGTGCCAGAGTTGGCTGAGCCCCGATGGCAAGGCATGGCTGTCGACCAGTACTACCACCTATCACCCTTGCGGTGCGGTCGCCAGCCGGTGTGACTACGACTACGACAGCGCCCACAAACACTGCATGACCCGCGAAACGCGCTGGAGTGAAGTCGGCACGGACGGCAGCCAGACGGTCACCCAGGTGCTCAAGGGCAGCGACGGCAAAGAACTAGACCGCAAAATCCAGACGCTCACCGTTGCCGCGGGTCGTGAAACCCTGACACAGGGCAGTTTTCAGGTTGAGCGCCAACGGGATGCGCAGGGCACTAGCAGTGAAACCTACGGCGTCCCGGGCGGTAATCGTTTCAAGGTTGTTCGCGCCATCAACGCTGCCGGGCAGCCGACGTCGATCAAGTACCTGAACGTGGACAAGGACAACAAGGAGACCGAACAAGACAGCCTCTCTTTCCGCTACGACGCCTACGGTCAGCTCACAACCCTCACTCCCTGCATCGGTGCCCCTACGACATACACCTATGATGCGACCGGGCGCTTGCGCACCACCACGACAGACGGGCTTACCTCCTCCATCTCCTGGAGAGGCCGTTACTCGAAGTGGCTGAGTGCGCAGATCGAAGGTGAGGAGGCCACGACCTTGGGTGTTCAGGTGAACGATGCCTTGGGCCGTGGCTTTACACGGAAAGTGTGGGAGCAATCACGTCTGATGGATGACTATGGAACCCCTGTGTCAGAAACAGGAACCCACGCTGCAGGAGACACCGCAGCGCAAGAAAACGCCGGAGTAGAAGATAGCGGCGCTCCATCTCCCCTGGCAGGTTACGAAACCGTTTGCACCGGGTTCACGCGAAGCGAGCGCATTGTCGAGCCGAAAGGCACCGGCGCTTCAACCAGCACCTTCAGCTTGCGTGGCTGCCTGCTCGGGTTCGAAGGGTTGGAGGGCGGACTCACCCGCTACGCCTATGACGCCTTTGGGCGCATTACCTCCTCGAAGAACAACCGTTGCGAAACAACCTCGGTATACGCGGATAGCGGCCGCCTGGAAAAAGAGACCATCAAGGCGCTGAACAGTAACGTCACGATGACCGTCACCTACACATACGACGCGAGTGGTCATGAGATCAGCCGCGCGTTTGTCTGTGACGGTGTTGATCCCCATGTCATTGAGCGCACCTTGTTGGGCGACGGCCGTCTTAAAAAAAGCAGTTTGAAGGTCAAAGGCAAGGAGAAATGCGCCGACAGCTATGAATACGACGGCCTCAAGCGCTTGCAAACGTGGTCCTGCACCGGCCCAGGTGTTGTAAATGACAACGGCCAGCACTGTGTCGAACAGGCCTTCGTTTATGGGTGCGTGGGCAACGTCCGGTCACGCCTGGACGACTGCTATACCGGAGCCACTCGCCCCGCATCCGTCGCAACCACCACGATCGGCTATACCTACGGGGAAAAACCTGAGGAGATGACGGGTTCGGATAAAGGTGAAACCCGATATGACCTGTTTGGTTTTGTCCTCCAGCAGGGTAACCGCAACTTCGCTTATCACCGCAACGGACAGGTTGATACCTGCACTATCGCTGGCGAGGACGCCTATGTGTTCGCGTATGACGACCTCGGGCGGATTCGCGGTGCCAACCAAGGCAAATGGAGTGAGCGCTACCATTACCGCAACAACCGGATTTATGCGGTGGTCCAGCGCGACGATGAAAGTACCCATGGTTTCAACGAGCGCACACTTGTGCTGCAAAACGACAGCCCGAGTTGCTACCTGCAAGACGCGGTGATAACGAGCGGTACAGCCGCCGCGTCGTCCAGTTGTTCTTTCGAGTTGCGCGATGCGGCAGGTACGGTATTCGCCAGTATCGATGTCGCCAGCAAGGCCATTACCTATTTCACGTATACCCCTTACGGCTATCGCAAACCCGAGCCGAAGTCCGTGACCTGGCTCGGTTTCAAAGGTGAGCCACTTAATCGCCTGGGGTTTTACCATCTGGGTAACGGCTACCGTTTATATGACCCGCAGTTGCAGCGGTTTCAGTCACCGGATAGCTGGAGTCCGTTTGACGCAGGAGGGCTTTCCCGCTTCAGTTACTGCGATGCCGACCCGGTCAATAACCATGACTACGATGGGCATCAGGTGGTCATGCAATACAGCCGCTATGGTGGAAAACCGTGGATGGAGACGCGGGAGTTCGGTCTTGTCATCACCGGGATGGGAGCGATGTTGGCACCACTGACATCCGGTGCCTCGCTGGCCTTTTCAATGGCGGTGACCGGTATCTCAATGGGCGCCTTCTATTTCGAGTTGGCTTCGATCATGTTGAAAGACAGCGACCCGAAGACGTCCAACGTATTGGGGAAAATCGGCCTCGGTCTCGGAGTGATGTCAGTAGGCGCGGGCCTGGCAGGGCCTGCATTGGGCATAGTAGCGCATGGCGTTTACCGGGCTGCAAAACCCGTCGCTCAATTAGCCCAGGCATTGAGCCGGGGCTCACTCAATGTTACCGCTCGTTATATATCGCTTTACGCAACGGCGCTCGGCAAGTCAGCGTTGGCCGCCGCTCAGCGTTGGTACAGTGCGGCAAAAGTTCCTCAATATTTGTACCAAGGCGCGCGCGCGGTTTCCTACCGCGCACAGGCAACCCATCTGAAAATGCTCGCTGAAAACGCACCCACAACCGTTTATAAAGTGGCGGAAATCACGGACAACACCCTTGATTTCTGGAGCATGACTCAAACCGTCGAACCGGTAACGGGCAATGACTTCGTCAGTGTTCAACTGGGTGAGGCCCGGGACATCAATGATGTAGAACTTTCCGGCAATGCCCGTTTTGCCGATCCCTTCCAGTCGTTGCCGCAAAAAGCGGGTGGTGCGTTTGAAGAAACCCCGTTTGCCTGAAGGCGGTCGTTGCCGCCGTGATGTTGCTGTTGATTCACACCGTTCGAAAACCCCGTGGCCCGTCGACGCTCAGACAAGCCACGGGGTTTTCGTTTCAGCGGTTATTAAGCCATTTGGACGATGCCGCAAACCCTCTCAGCCTTGACTATCCCCTGAAACAAGAACACCGGATCAGGGAGCGGTTTGCATGAGAGACGCACAATGAATCAGGTCAAGCAATGGGTGACGCACAGCGTCGAGTTCGTCGCGGACTGGCTGATGGCCTGGCGCAAGGGGCTGCTGGCGTTATTCGTGCTGCTCAGCCTGGGGCTGGGCTACAGCGCCCTGAACACGCAACTGGACCCCGGTTTCAACAAGCAGATCCCGGTCCGCCACGCCTACATGGTGAATTTCCTCAAGTTCAGCCAGTACTTCACCGGCGCCAACCGGTTGCTGGTCAGCGTGCGCTGGAAAGGCGAGGGCGACATCTATAACCCCGAGTTCCTCGAAACCCTGCGCAAGGTCACCGACGATGTGTTCTTCATCAGCGGGGTCAGCCGGCCCAGCGTGACGTCGTTGTTTACCGCCAACGTGCGTTATATCGAGATCACCGAAGAAGGCTTCTACGGCGATGTGGTGGTGCCGCCACGCTTCAGCGGCAGCCCCGACGACCTCGCCCAGGTGCGCAGCAACGCCGCGGCGTCCGGGCAGGTCGGCCGGTTGATCGCCAATGACCTGAAATCGGCGATGGTCCGCGCCGACCTGCAGGACCTCGACCCGCGCAGCGGCAAACCGGTGGACTACACCCAGGTCGCCAACAGCCTGGAAGAGATCCGCCAGAAATATGCCAGCGACACCATCGAGATCAACGTCGTCGGCTTCGCCAAGCTGGTGGGCGACGTGGTGGAGGGCCTGACCACGGTGATCGGTTTCTTCGCCATCGCCTTCGTCATCACCGGCCTGTTGCTGTGGTTGTATTCCCGCTCTTTGCGCCTGACCGTGGTGGCGCTGGTGGTGGCGCTGCTGCCGGTGGTCTGGCTGCTCGGCCTGCTGCCGCTGCTGGGCCTGGGCATCGACCCGATGTCGATCCTGGTGCCGTTCCTGATCTTCTCGATTGGCGTCTCCCACGCGGTGCAGATGACCAACGCCTGGAAACAGGACGTGGTCGCCGGTGCCACCTCATTGCAGGCGGCGCGCACGGCGTTCTGCAAGATTTTCATTCCCGGCTCGCTGGCGCTGCTGATGAACGCCCTGGGCTTCGGCGTGATCATGCTGATCGACATTCCCATCGTCCACGAACTGGGGGTGACCGCCTGCATCGGCGTCATGCTGATGATCATCACCAACAAACTGATGTTGCCCATCATCATTTCCTGGCTGCCGCTGGAACGCGGCCTGCTCAGCCGCGAGCAGGCCAGCCGGCAAGCGCGTCATCGGCTGTGGTGGCGGCTGTCGGCGCTGGCCGAACCGGGCCCGGCGCTGGCGGTATTCGGCCTGAGCCTGTTGCTCCTCGCGGCCGGCGCCTGGAAGGCCCGCGACCTGGCGGTGGGCGATATCGGTGCCGGCGCGCCGGAGTTGCGCGCCGACTCGCGCTACAACCAGGACAACGCCCGCATCATCAGCAGCTATTCGATCGGCCTGGACGTGCTGGCGGTGTTCGTCCAGACCCACGGTGTCGAGGAAGGCTGCCTGAACCCGGAAGTGATGCGCGCGGTGGAAGGCTTCGACTTCCGCATGCGGGCGGTGCAGGGCGTGCAGTCGGTGCAGAGCGTGGCCGGCATGGGCAAGCGGGTGATCGCCGGCAACAACGAGGGCAACCCGCGCTGGGCGGCGATTCCCGGTTCGTCTCGCGGCCTGAGCCAGGGGGCCCGCGCTTACATGCCGGACGACGGGCTGGTCACCGATGGCTGCCAGCAGATGCAGATCCTGGTGTTCCTCGCCGACCACGAAGGCGCCACCGTCAGCCATGCGGTCAACGAAGCGAAGCGGATCATCGCCGAGGTGGCCACGCCACGGGTGGAGTTCCTCCTGGCCGGCGGCAATGTCGGGGTGATGGCGGCCTCCAACGAAGCGGTCAAGCGCGCCGAGGTAATCATGCTGGCGGCGCTGTTCGGTTCGGTGGCGCTGTTCTGCTGGCTGACCTTCCTGTCGGTGCGGGCGGTGCTGTGCATCCTGGTGCCGCTGGCGATCGTGGCGATCCTCTGCAACGCGCTGATGGCCATGCTCGGCATCGGCCTGAAAGTCGCGACCCTGCCGGTGATGGCCCTGGGCGTCGGGGTCGGCGTGGACTACGGCATCTACCTGTACGAGCGCATCCAGCACGAGATGTCCGCCGGCGCCGATTTGCGCGAGGCCTTCTACCAGGCCATGTGCCAGCGCGGCACGGCGGCGGTGTTCACTGCTCTGACCATGTCCATCGGCGTCTGCACCTGGGC
Source organism: Pseudomonas sp. 5P_5.1_Bac1 (assembly GCF_025466015.1). Classification (NCBI taxonomy): domain Bacteria; kingdom Pseudomonadati; phylum Pseudomonadota; class Gammaproteobacteria; order Pseudomonadales; family Pseudomonadaceae; genus Pseudomonas; species Pseudomonas sp. 5P_5.1_Bac1. The sequence goes on from NZ_JANLNX010000070.1 coordinate 207,016, forward strand.
CTTCGCGCCGCTGAAGTTCCAGGCCGACATGGGCGTGCTGCTGTCGTTCATGTTCCTGGTCAACGTGCTTGGGGCGATCTTCCTGCTACCGGCCCTGGCCGCCTGGTTCAATCGCGGGCGGCCGCTGGTGGCCCGGGAGGCGCAATCGGTGGAGGTGGTGCGGGGCGAATTCCGTCTGAAGAAACAGCCAGCGGCACCACATATCCGGTAATCAAAAATATAAGCGGACGCCCTATTGTGGGCGCTGCGGGAGATAGGGAGACTGTGGCGCGGGCCGATTTGTCCTACAAGGCAGAAAGGCCTCGCCTTGCGAGATGTGCACTGTCAAAGGGGCAGCAATGCCCCCGAGCCGAAATTATAAAAATAACAAGGGAAGGCCAGCGCGCCTTACCCGAGCGAGGAGAAGACTGTGGAGAATCCTGTCTTGACCCAAGACGCCCTGAGCAGCCTCGGTCTGGATCTGGCCGGCTACGACCGGCTGGTCGGCGAAGTCTATGACGGCGCGATGGACCCGAAACTGATGGCCCGCGCCCTGACCAGCTTCCGCACCCTCTACGACGCCAACTACGTGACCCTGATCCTGCGCGTGCCGGATCAGCCGGACATGGGCGTGATGATCATCGTCGGCGACATCGAGGGCGCCGGCGACGTCAGCTACATGACCTACCCGCAAACCCACACGCCCTTTACCAACCAGCCACTGGACTATGTGTTCACCGTCGATGACGTGATGTCGTCCACCGAGTGGGAACACTGCGCCTATTTCAAGATGTTCTGCGGCCCGCAAGGGGTCTACCACGTGATGGGCGCGGACATCTCCACCCCCGATGGCGGCAAGCTGCGCTTCCGGATCACCCGGCCGAAACAGGCGCCGGCGTTCTCGCGCAATGATCGCGCCCTGTGCGCGATGTTCCTGCCGCACCTGCGCCGGGCCTTGCAAGTGCACAACCTGCTGGACCGCAGCGAATCCCTCAGCGACCTCTATGCCCAGGCCATCAGTCGCCTGTCGGTGGCGACCCTGGTGCTGGACGAGAGCGGCAGCGTGCTGCGGGTCAACCCGGTGGCCCAGGACCTCCTGGCCCAGGCCGACGGCCTGAAACTGGTGGGCGGGCGCCTGGAAGCGACGTACCCCAGCGACAACCGCGAACTGCAACGGCTGATCCGTGCGGCGTTCTCCCCGGATGCGCCGAAGAGCGCCGAAGCCATGTCGGTGACCCGGCCTTCCGGGCAGGTCAACCTGGGCCTGGTGGTCGAATCGATTCCGTCGCTGGACTGGGCGGAAGAGAAGGGCAAGCCGGCGGCGCTGGTGTACATCCGCGATGCCGCCAGCAAGTCGCTGGCCAGCGAATTGGTGACCAAGCAACTGTTCAACCTGACCAAGGCCGAAACGGCGCTGGCCATGGAGCTGGCCAACGGCTTGTCGCTGGAAGAGGCCGCCGAGGAACTGAACATCCGCCGCAACACCGCTCGCGCCCACTTGCGCTCGATCTTCTCGAAGACGGGCGTGCGCCGGCAGACCGAGCTGGTGCGGATCCTGCTCAACAGCGTGGTGGCGCTGGGCAAACCGAAAATGCCGCTGAAGACCCCCGGCAAGCTGAAGGTGCCACCGCCGCAACTGGCGGTGCCGCTGGCGCGGCGGGCATGAGCGGCTCATGCGTGTAGTGAATGAGCGTTACGCCAAAACGGTCTGAAACACTATCAGTATTGTCAGGTGCGCAACCTGAACGGCACGCGAAGAATGGGGCAGCGGGCAGGCAACCTGTCGCCCCTTCTTGTGAGGTGAACCGATATGGCCGGCGTAGATGACATTGTTCTGCAAGTCTCCCAACTCACCGAGGTCGAGGAATTGGAAACGGTGAAGGCAGCGGTTACAAGCAGAGAAGTGGCCTTGCAAGGCGAAGAAGTGAAAAGCGGGGGGCGCAGTCTGAAAGGCCTGAAAGACCTGAAAGATCTGAAAGAAATGTTGGATAGAGACATCGATTCAGGCGAGCACAGGACTGAATAAGAAGGGCAACCGCTGTCCTTGGTGTTCCACAGTAAAAGCCCAGAGTCGTCCCGCTGGGCTTTTGTTTGCAGTGTGTTTTTAGTCTTCTCGGACGATGTTTCTGGCCGGGTTGCTGCTGATTATTGGGGGGGCG